>DATLAV010000042.1:0-5114 GCA_035527235.1 Patescibacteria group bacterium
TATTAATGTCAATTTAGATTTTATTTATTGTTATGACTGTGCTTCATGGTACTGCAACTTGGTTCACAGAGGTACCGGAACTAGCGGGAGGCGCTTAAGGTGAGTCCTGAGCCCACTAAGATCCCTGTTCTCCCCAAGCCTTCCGTTAGGAGACTGAGGGCTTACGCCTTCGACCCCATCATCAGCCGCGGCATCGAGACGGAGAGCATTAACGAGATCACCATCAAGCTGCCTTGGGACAGTGAACTGGAGCCGGGTCCCGTGGACGAGTACGTCGCAGTGGTGGACTACGACCCAGCCACCGGGGTCTACTACGAGCCCGTGAACCTTGACCACATGCACATGCTGGCTCAGGACGGTCTCTCTCCATCAGAGAATGATCCCCGTTTCCACCAGCAGATGGTGTACGCTGTGGCCAAGACCACTATTCTCCACTTCGAGCAGGCCCTCGGTAGACCCGCGCTGTGGTCGCCTCACAGGGTTGTGAAAAAAGACGGTGAAATCGATGACGAGTTCGTCCCGAGGCTGCTCATCTTCCCCCACGCCCTCAGGGAGGCAAACGCGTTCTACAGCCCCGTGAAGAAGGCTCTTCTTTTCGGCTACTTCCCCGCATCTGACACCAACCCGGGAAGGAACATGCCGGGCGGCACCGTTTTCACCTGCCTGTCCCATGACATCGTCGCCCACGAGACCACGCATGCACTTCTGGACGGTCTTCACAGGAGGTTCATCGAGCCCAGCAACGTTGACGTGTGGGCCCTTCACGAAGCCTTCGCGGACATCGTGGCCCTCTTCCAGCACTTCACCTACCCTGACGTCCTTCTACACCAGATCGCCGAGACCCGTGGAGACCTGCAGAAGCAGAGCCTCCTAGGGCAGCTGGCACACCAGTTTGGCCAAGCCATAGGCCGCTACAGGGCGCTACGTGACGCCATCGGAGGATACGATGAACAGGATAACTGGAAACCTGTCAAGCCTGACCCAGCGCTCATACACAAAGTGACTGAGCCCCACCTCCGTGGAGCCATCCTCGTCGCAGCCGTCTTTGAGGCCTTCCTCACCATATATAAGAGAAGGATCAGGGACCTCCTCAGGATAGCGTCCGAGGGAACCGGGATACTTAGGCCGGGGGAGATCCACCCGGACCTGGTTGAGCGTCTCGCCAAGGAGGCCTCCAAGACGGCCGGCCACATCCTTAACATGTGCATCAGGGCGCTGGACTATTGCCCTCCCGTTGATATCAACTTCGGGGACTATCTACGCGCCCTGATAACCGCGGACAGCGACCTCATCACCGATGACCGCTACAACTACCGACTGGCTGTCATAGAAGCCTTTAGGCGTCGAGGGATATACCCCCTCGATGTCCGGACCCTGTCCGAGGAGAGCATGCTCTGGCACAAGCCAACCCTGGAACAGCAAAGTATCTTCAGAAAAGTCTTCACAGACGAGACAAAGATGAAGGAGCTGGTTCCCGACTGGCGGAGGAAGACAAAGCGAGAAGAGATATACGCGAACGCCAAGGAGAGCCAGAAAACTCTTCACAGGTGGCTCGAGAAGCTTAGCCCCGACGAGCTTTTGAAAGCCACCCATATCACGGTCGATAAAAACGTCCCTAAATCCATTTACCGGAAAAGGGGATCAGATATCCCCGCCTTTGAGGTCCATTCACTTCGCCCAGCTCGGCGCATAGGGCCTGACGGGAACACGGCCACGGAGCTGGTCATCGAGATAACCCAGCGCAGGAGGGGATACTTTAGCGCCGAGACCCAGAAGCAGGTCGATGCCGGGGCAAAGAATGATCCCCCTGACTTCATCGTGAGAGGCGGCTGCACCCTCCTAGTGGACATTGAAACCGCCGAGGTTAGGTACTGCGTATACAAGAGGATCCTCAGCGAAAACCGGCTGGAGAGGATGAGGGATTACCTCACAGGCGAAGTGGGGACAACCCTATACGCGGAGTACGGCGGAGACCCCCAGGCCACCTTTTTCCGGAGATACAAGGCGTTAAAGCAGTATGAAAACGATCAGAGCCTCACGGAGCCTTTCGCCCTGCTTCACCGCTCGTACTCTCCTGAGGAGGTGCCTCGATGAGCCCCAACAAGAGGCTGAGGCCATCCGCGGACACAGTCGTGGTGAGGATGTATAACACCGGCTTCGGGGACTGTTTCCTTCTGGCTTTCCCAGGTGACGGCGGAGAGCCCGTATACATGCTCATCGACTGCGGCGTACACCATCAGTACCCCTGCAGAGAGGAGATCATGCAGCGAGTGGTCAAGGACATCAAGGAGGCTACGGGTGATAACCTCCACGTCGTGACGGTGACCCACGAGCACACAGATCACGTGTATGGCTTCAAGTACGCGAGGGAGCTTTTTGACCAGATAGCCATCCACGAGCTTTGGCTACCCTGGACTGAGGACCCTGAGAACGAGGACGCCAAGAAGCTGAGGGAGAAGTACAAGAAGAAAGAGAAAGCCGTCAACGCCGCCTCCGCCCTCCTGAGCAACGCTAAGCATCCCCTGGCGACGAGTCTCCAGATGCTGCCGAGCTACGACTACCCGGACCTCTCCGCAGCCGGCACCGGCGGGAACAAAGAACAGTACACGTATCTCCGGGGCAGGGCATGTATAAAACCCGAGAAATCAGAGGACTACCATTACCCGGGAGAACCCCCTCAGACGATACCCGGAGTCTCAGGGGTCAAAGTCTACGTCCTGGGGCCCCCCAAGGAGTCCACATACATCAGCAGAGAGGAGAGCCAAAGCGAACTATACCCCAAAATGACCGCGTTGAACCCGGAGACCTCCTTCACGTCAGCCATCTTCGCGCACGCGGGGAAGGTGTACCTCACAGAGGAGGACGAGAGCATCTTCAAGTCCAGTCACCCCTTCACAGAGGAGTACGAGGTGACGCCTGAGCAGGCCTCTAAAATGGAGTTCTTCCGTGAGCACTATGGACTGGCCCCGTCGAAGGAAGAGGCGTTCAGGTGGCGCCGCATAGACCTGGACTGGGTCACCTACGCCGAGCAGTTGGCGCTGGATCTGAACCGGAAGACCAATAACACGAGCTTCGTCCTTGCCTTCGAGCTGACCAGGTCGGACCCCAAGAAAGTGCTTCTGTTCACGGGGGACGCCATGCTGGGAAACTGGCTATCATGGAAGGAACACAAGTGGATCGATGAGGACGACGGAAAAGAGATTGACCACGAAGACCTGTTGGGCAGGACAGTGCTCTACAAGGTTGGGCACCACGGGAGCAGGAACGCCACCCCTGGTAAGAACGGGCTGGAGCTCATGAAAAGCGGTGACCTCGTCGCCATGATACCGGTGCACGAGGACTGGGCGAACACTGAGATGGGTTGGGAGCACCCCGCTCCGAAGCTTCTGGATAAGATCAGTCTTCAATCCCGAAAAAGGGTCATGCGGACCGATAAAATCCCTGAGGGCGACACGTTGTCCGACGGCGAGAAGGAGATATGGGAGCGGCACAAGGACGACCTTGACTGGGACAAGGAGGCAACAAGGCTCTGGGTACAGTACACCATATCCAACAAGCCCCCCGGCTAAGAAGCACCATGATGGTGTGGAGCCGGGCGAGGGATTCGAACCCCCGTGGAGCCGCTCTGCAGGCGGCCGCCTAAACCGCTCAGCCAACCCGCCATGGTCGATCCGCACACTATTGGGCCATCGCTATTCTAGGTCCCACAGAATAGTATACTCTCCGCATTCGAAGCATCTGAAAAGATACACTCCAATGGTATAGGCGACGGAGTTGTCCTTCGGCGAATCGGGGCGAATCCGTTCCCAGACCTCCCTCACATCTGTTAAGTCGCCGATGTCGCCGCGCAGATGCTTTTCTAAGAAGACACGTCCGGCCCCGTCTGGTGACAACTCGTTCAAGTCAGGCTTGCCCACTTCTTTGACGAAACAACAGTAGTCTCCGCAGTGGGTGGGCCAAGCGAGGTCCTGCCAAGTGATCAGGCGCGGTGTGCGATGTTCCAGCTCATCTGTCCGTTGACAGATGTGTGCCTCAACTTCGGTTTCATCGAGTCCGGGATAAATCCCCCGCAACTGATCTCCAAGTGCCTCCGAGTCCCCGATGTTGGTCGAGACATCCATCTCGGCCAGCCTGCCTGCGACGAGGCACTCCTCACACACGAACTCGACGCGAGCGGCGCCATAAAACGGTCCCTTGTAGCCGGGTCGGATCTCCCCGCAGGTTTCGCAGGTTCTTGGTTCTTCTGAGTAGGTGGAGAACTGATGGGGGTGACAGAAGTACCGGAAGACCTTTTCACTCGCTTTCATAGCCGCAACCCGTTAAGGATGGTTTATCGGAATAGAAGTAAACAGCAGTGGAATAATAGATGCACGGTGGGGCAGCTGTAATTTGTTATTGGGTGGCTAAGAGGCGTACTGCGCGATTTTGCTGTACAAATGTGGAGCCGGGCGAGGGATTCGAGCCCCTATAGAGCCGCTCTGCAGGCAGCCGCCAGAACCCACAACCATAACGCCTCGCGCGTAGAATCTTATACATCTTCGACCCTCTGGAGAGTGAGAGTTTCCACATGAAGGGATACAGACCTGTGGACCCCCGGGAGTCCCCGCGGTTCGCCGGCATCAAGACATTCATGCGTCTCCCCCACGTCACGGCGACCGAGGGGGTCGACGTCGCCGTCGTCGGCGTCCCCTTCGACACGGGGGCCTCCTACAGGGTGGGTGCGAGGTTCGGGCCGGAGGCGATCCGGAGCATCTCAGCCCTGCTGCGCCACCACAACGAGGTCCTCGACGTGAGCATCTTCGACCACTGCTCCGTCGTGGACTACGGCGACCTGCCCATCAACCCAGGCTACATCGAGGACTCTTACAAGATGATTGAGGAGGGCCTCCTCCCAATACTTGATGGCGGGGTGACCCCGATAATGCTGGGAGGCGACCACTCGGTGACTCTCCCGGAGCTCAGAGCCATGGCCAAGACACACGGGCCGGTCGCCCTCATCCACTTCGACTCCCACTCGGACACAGGGGACAAGAGGTTCGGCCGCAAGTACACCCACGGGACGCCCTTCAGGAGGGCGGTCGAGGAGGAGCTGATCCTGGACGACCACTCCATCC
>DATLAV010000043.1:0-4820 GCA_035527235.1 Patescibacteria group bacterium
AGCCCCCGACACATGACTCAGCTCGGTATTGGGCCGAGGAGTTCTACAGGCCCGGGAAGTCTCAAGAGTCGACCTGTCTCGACAAGGAGTTCCTGAGGGAGTGCCTGAGGAGGTTTGGGTACACCGGAGATGGTCCGCCACCCGAGATCCCAGCGAACGTCGTGCGGGAAGTCTCGAAGCGCTGTGTCGCTTCCTATCAGGTGATTAGTGGTGAGAAATGGCTCGCTGCGTTTCACCTCGGGTCAGTGGACGATGTTATGTGTGAGCTAGAGAGGGGATAACCCGCTCCTTTTTCTCTCCTTCGATACCAAAAGACGCGATACTTACCTTCGGAAAATATTTAGTTTCAATTGAGCACATAAAGGGCATATCATCAAATCCCAGTCCCAGGGGCCCCCTGTAGAACCGATCTAATTCAATTCTTCATGAAAAAACTAATAACAAAAGTGGGATCAATCGTAGCTATACGTTTTAGACGAGGAATATCCATGAAGCTAGTGATAGACGGAAAAACTAAGAGCGTGTATGAGAGACCCGACGGCAACCTGGAGTTCTACTTCAAGGACGACGCCACAGGGTACATAGGCCAGAACACGGGGAAACCCGTCTTCGATTCAGGATACGACAAGGTCGTCGGTCAGATAAAGGGTAAGGGGCGTGTCTCTTGTCAGTTCTCAAGTTATCTTTTCAAGCTACTGAACAAGCGAGGCGTCCCAACTCACTACATCGAGACCACGGGGGAGAACGTGATGGTAGTTAAACCTGCAGCCCTGCTTGGTATGAAATCCGAGTCAGATGTCGAGGGCGCCCAGGACCTCTACAACCTCGAGTGGGTCTTCAGGAATCAGGCCTACGGGAGTTTTTGGAGGAGATACCCCAGTGTCAAGCCTGGAAGAAGCATCGACAAACTCGTGGAGGTCTACTCAAAGGGTCTCCCCGGTGACTCGGACATTCTAATGGTGGATGACACCCTCGTGGAGCTCGGGATAATGACCCATGAAGAAGTCGACCACACAAAGAAAATGCTCTGTGAGATTGCAGACCTCCTCTACGAGGAGTGCGCGAAGAGGGGCCTCCACCTAATAGATGGTAAATGCGAGTTCGGGCGGAACAAGGACGGAGAAATATTCCTGATTGATGACATCTCTCCCGACGTGATAAGGGTGTGCCGGGGGGCGAAACTCGACGAGAACGGCAACTGCACAGTAGCTGACGAGTGCATAATGACAAGGATCGAGGAGAACGGTAGCAAGAAGATCATAGCAAAGAACCTTATCACGGCCGATGAACTTGCAGCCGCTTTCGAAATAAAATAAATTATTTCACATATACGTATCAATTTATTTGCTATAGAATTAGGATACATGTACAGGGGAAAAGTAATGGTCCATATCTCGATCGTACTGGGAAGCGAGTCCGACCGTGAAGTAGGCGTGAAGGCTGAGGAGATCCTACAAGAGTTCGATGTGAGCTATGAGAATGTGGTCTACTCCGCTCACAGAAATCCTAGCGCTTTGATGGAGTACGTTGAGTCCTCGGACGCCTCAGTCTTCATAGCAGTCGCGGGATTATCGGCTGCACTGCCCGGTTTCATAGCCGCACACACTCTGAAGCCCGTCGTAGGCGTCCCAAAGGAAGCGAAGCTCGGGGGGCTCGACTCACTGCTATCGATAGTGCAGATGCCTCCCGGGGTTCCAGTTGCATGTGTCGGCATAGACAACGCAAAGAATGGGGCGCTCCTTGCCATAGAGATCTTGGCCTTATCCGACGATGGCTTGCGACGAAAATTGGGTGATTATCGGAGGAGGGCGGCTAGATCTTCTTCTCCACGTAGCTGATTATCGACTCGAAGAAGACTTTGCCATCTCCATACTCTGGATGCCCCTCATCACGGCTCCACTGTGGCATCAGGTAGCCGAAGTACGCTCTCTCGGGGTGTGGCATCAACCCTAAGACGTTTCCCTCGGGGTTGCAGATACCAGCTATGTCGTGCCATGCCCCGTTGGGGTTGTACCATAGTTCCATGTTGGCTGGTGAGCCGTCCTCCCTGGCGTACTTGAAGACTAACTGGTCGTTGTCCTGAAGTCGTTCCAGAAATTTCTCGTCCTCCTGCGGGTAGACGAACCGTCCCTCCCCGTGCGCTATGGGAACCCTCATGAGATAGTCCTCAGGTAACTTGCTCATCATCCTGCATCTCCCGCCGTTGACGTACTTCATTCGTATCCAACGGCACTGGTACCCCCTGATACTGTTGGCCAACGCTGCCTCAGGGTAGATGGATCGTCCCTCGAATCCAGGCAGGAACCCGGCCTCGACGAGGAGCTGGAACCCGTTGCATATCCCAATGACGGGACGCCCCTCGTTGACGAACTTTTCCAGCTCGGTCCCAATCCTGTACTCCATCTCCTTCGCCCATATGGAGCCGCTCCTGACGTAGTCGCCGTAGCTGAAGCCACCCGGGAACACCACGACGTCGTAGTCGAGCAGGTTCTTCTCCCTGAATATCTTCTGTGTGTGGATCAGTGATACGTCTACACCCGTGTCCTCGAAGGCGCGTACCGTCTCGGCGTCACAGTTGGTACCTGGAGCCCTCATCAGCAGGACCTTGATCTCCTCCCTCTTCATCACACTCCCCCCAGAGGTGTCTTCCAAGCCGACATAAGGCGCTCCAGAGGCTCCTCGATGAGAACCCCCTTTTTCCCTCTAATCGTCAGAAGGTAGCTGCTCGTCACGGAGCCGATCCTACAATAAGCTGTGCCAGCCATCTTCTCCTCGAACTCTGAGGACCGATCCGCTCTCACCTCGACGAGTAATCGGCCGTTGGACTCGGAGAATAGCGCCATGTCGTCTCTTATAGTTGAGCTCCCTGTGACTTTGTCTAGATCCACTTCCACCCCTAATCCAGCTGTAAAGGCCATCTCGGAGAGTGCCACTCCTAGTCCCCCTTCAGATAGATCGTGGCATGCTCTCACGAGTCCTGAGTCTATCGAGGACGTGAGGCGCTGATATGATTCTACGGTCTTCTCGGGTTCAAGTCGGGGAACGGACGAGCCTAGGAAACCGTTCAGCCTATAGTACATGGAACCCCCGAGTTCAGGCTTCGTCGTTCCCAAGAGGTAGATTGGGTCATCAGGCCTTTTCAGATCCATCGTAACTGCCTTCCTGATGTCAGGTATCAGCCCCAGAGCTGTGATGAGCAGTGTGGGTGCGACGGGTCCAAGGGGCGACTCGTTGTAGAGGCTGTCCTTTCCTGAGATGAAGGGCGTCCCGTAGACGCTGGCAACGTCAAAGCATGCCTTGCTGGCCATGACCAAGCCGCCGAGTCTGTCCTCGTACTCGGGGTTTCCCCACGTGAAGTTGTCCAGCAGGGCGATTCTCCTTCCTCCCATTGCCACGTTGTTCCTGATGGCCTCATCCAATGCCGATGCTGCCATCCAGTACGGGTCTAACTTCCCGAAACGCGGGTTGATACCGCAAGAGATCGTCACCCCCTTCCATGAGCCCGTGAGGGGCTTGAGGACGGCCCCGTCGCTCGGGCCGGCGTTCCAGCCTTGAAGGGGCTTGATTACGGTGCCCCCTTTCACCTCGTGGTCGTACCTCCTGACCACCTTCTCCTTGCTCGCGATGTTGGGCGTCGCCAGGAGCTGCCTCAATGTCTTCCCCAGATCGGTGGGCGTAGGTATCTGTGGCTCATCCGGGGCTTGGGGCTCCCACATGGTCTTCCTGTGGATCCTCGGTGGGTCGAATAGTGAGGGTATCTCAAGCTTCGCCACGTGCTCGCTGTGGAATCTCACGTTCACTTCATCTCCGGCTGTGAACGTCCCAATCACGTTGGCCTCGGTCTGCTCGTCATTGAATATCTCGAGCACGCGTTCCACGTTATCAACTGGGACGGCCAAGCACATCCTTTCCTGGGACTCGGAGACCCAGATCTCCCAGGGCGCCATCTGGGGATACTTCAGAGGGACGTTAGCCAGATCCACTTCGACACCCACACCGAACCTGTCTGCCATCTCGCAGACGGCGCAGCTTAGGCCGCCGCCTCCCAGGTCAGTTATTCCGGAGCCTAACTTTTCCTCACTGATCTGCTTGATAGCCCTCTTCACCTTCTCCTCCTCTATGGGGTTCGCAATCTGGACCGCCGGCCTCGAGACCTCCTCGGACTCCTCAGTGAGCTCTGCCGATGCGAACGTTACACCGTGGATGCCGTCAAGTCCTGTCCGACCGCCCGCAAGCACTATCTTGTCCCCGACCTTGGTGTTGCGGATGTACCTGTCCTTCCTGAGGAGGCCTATACAACCAGCGTACACGACTACGTTTCCGGTGTAGTCCTCGTCGAAGCAGACGGCCCCGTTCACGGTGGGAATCCCAATACTGTTGCCGTAGGAGCCGATTCCGTCGACGACGCCATTGAAGATATAGCTCGGATGCTTGACCCCCTCAGGGAGCCTATCGTAGGGCATGTCAAGCGGCCCAAAACACAGTACGTCTGTGCAGGCTATGGGGTCAGCCCAGACCCCCAGGACATCTCTAATGACCCCGCCGAGGCCGGTCGCCGCCCCTCCGAAGGGCTCTATCGCTGAAGGGTGGTTGTGGGTCTCCACCTTGATGGCGATGGCGTACTCGTCGTCTAGGTCGACGATTCCGGCGTTGTCCTCGAACACGCTGTAGCACCAGCTGGGATTAAGCTCCCTCACGACTCTGCCCAGATAGCTCTTGAGCATCCCGTCCACTTGGCCGTCTTGCGTCTCAATGAGGCCCTTGAACGTCTTGTGGAAGCAGTGCTCACTCCAGGTCTGATCGTAGGTCTGGAGCTCTAC
>DATLAV010000044.1:0-9788 GCA_035527235.1 Patescibacteria group bacterium
AGACGGCCTCATCGATCTCCTTCGCCGGGACGATGCAGACGGGGCATCCCGGTCCAGCTATCAGCTGGACGCTCTCGGGGAGGATCGTCCGTATCCCGGCGTGGGTTATCGTCCACTCGTGGGTCCCGCAAACGTGGACGATCTTCACCTGCTCCGAGGGGGCTATCTCTTCGATCTTCTTCTTAACGGCGTTTGCGAGGTCTCGGTCTCTGAAGGCTGATGACGGCATGCACCTCCTCTCCTTCAGAGTTTCGGGTCGAGCTCGAGGATCTCCTTCCAGATCTTGATGGTCTCCTCGGCATCCGAGGGCTCCATGACCTGGATGGCGAAACCGGTGTGAACCAGAACATATTGGCCGACGTTGACGTTAACGAGGCTGATATCTATGTCCCTGGTCACCCCATCGCCAAAATCGACCTTGGCAGAGGTGCCCTCAATCTTGAGCACCTTGCCAGGAATAGCTAAGCACATCCCTGAAAACTACGTTAGGACATCTAAAAAACCTATCCTCGTCTTCAGTAGCGACCTCTAAGCGTCGGGGTGGATTGGTCTCATATTGCATGATAATCTCCAGACATTTTAGGACATAATTTATTCTACTTATTATATCTTATATTTTTCCTTCAAACTTTTATTAACTTGAAAATTATTTATTTTTTAATGACTGTATATGTACAAGGTCGATAATGCCCTCTTCAAGAGAGGCTTTCCACTGATAACTATCATGATGATATCGCTGGTGACGTTCTCCTTCATCGGATTGACAGCTGAACCAATCTCCCTGGAGAGAGGCGTTGAGATAATGAGGATGAGCGGTTACGAGGTCGACAGAGACAACAGCTGGGAAAATACCGCAATGGAACTCGGTGAACCCGATAAGGTGGGCTTCAGATCTTTCAAAGAGGCGTGCGAGAAGGTGAACGAGGAGACTGGGCAGGTCACCGTCCACGTGGATCGAAGAGCGCGGGTCACGTTCATCTATCATCCAGCGGTTGGGAACGTCGTCCGATATCATTCTGCAAGCTCGTGTGAATAAACGGGGGCAAAGCACTTGCTTAGCCTTCCTATTCGCACAAGTTTTAAGTCTGAAGATTGTTGATAGAACCGATTCACATTGGATACCGTTAAGGTAGTATCATACGGGATCGGCGTGATTGGCCGACGCCTCGCCAACCATCTCCTCACGAAGGAGGGGGTGGAGATCGTTGGCGCTGTGGACATCAACCCCGCTATCGTAGGCAAGGACCTGGGAGAGGTCCTCGGCGGCGAGAAGCTGGGGGTCCTGATCTCCAACGACGCGGACGCCGTTCTGGAGGAGACGAAGCCCGACATCGTCTGCCACACGACCATGTCATACCTCAGCCGGACCTACGACCAGTTCGTCCAGATCCTGAGCCATGGGGTGAACTGCGTTTCGACCTGCGAGGAGCTCTCGTACCCCTCGGCAACGGAGGAGGGCGCGAAGCTCGCTGAGAAGCTGGATAAGATCGCCAAGGAGAACGGCGTCACATTGCTCGGCACGGGCATCAACCCGGGCTTCCTGATGGACACTCTGCCCATCACATTGACGGGAGTCTGTACCCGGGTGGACGACATCTACATCACGAGGCAGATGAACGCCGCCACCAGGAGGATCCCCTTCCAGAAAAAGATCGGGGCAGGCCTCAGCGTGGCCGAGTTCAGGGAGAAGATCGAGAAGCACGAGATCACGGGGCACGTAGGGCTGGAGCAGTCCATCAAGATGATCGCAGACGCCGTCGGCTGGGAGCTCGACCAGATAAAGGTCGACCCGGTGAAGGAGGTGGTGCTGGACCACGACGTCGAGAGCGACGCCATCAAGGTCCCCAAGGGACACAACGCAGGTACAATGCAGATGGCATACGGGATCAAGGACATGAAGAACCTGATCACCATGGACTTCAGGGCCTACATCGGCGCCCCTGAGGAGTTCGACAGCGTCGTCATCAAGGGGGAGCCACCCATCAACGAGAAGATCTCGCCCTGCGTCCACGGGGACTTCGGAACGATTGCGATCACGGCGAATATGATACCCGCTGTCATCAACGCGAAGCCGGGCTTCGCGACCATGATAGATCTGACGCCACCGCACGCCACGGGCGCCCACATGAGGAAATACATCAAATAGATTTCCCTAACCTTTTTTCAGAATCTACGAGATAAATATTAGATCGATTAGTCCAAGTAATGGACGACGTATTGCTACAGAATGTTCCGTCGACTGTGGGGTGATGAAAGGAGTTGGCTGGGCGTATTCTCGTAATCAGTGAGAAGCCCAGCGCAGCCAGACGTCTCGCTCAAGCCCTGGATGAAGGGAATACCCCCCTCGCACGACGTGAGGGGAAGGTCATATATTACGTGGCAAGAAGGGAGGGCAATGAACTCGTCGTCGTATCCGCTTTAGGGCATCTCTACGGGATCGCCCAGAAGGGCGGGAGATGGACCTACCCCGTCTTTGAAACCCGATGGGTTCCCAGCTATATGGCGGACAAGAGGCAGCAAAGGTCTCGAGAGTACATCAAAGTGATTGAGCATCTCTCCGGAGGTGCGACCGGGTTCGTCAGTGCCTGCGACTTCGACACCGAGGGTAGTTTGATCGCATACATGATCCTGCTCAACGTCTGTGGTGAGGGAAGCGTCGAGAAGGCAAGGCGGATGAGGTACTCAACCCTGACCGACGAGGAACTCCTGAGCTCCTGGTCGAGGATGGGGGATCTCGACCACCGGGTTATCGAGGCGGGGAAGGCGAGGCATGAGGTAGACTGGCTGTATGGCATCAACCTGACGAGAGCACTGACCCTCTCCATCAGGAGTGTAGATAGGACGAGGCAGGTCCTGAGCATCGGGAGGATACAGGGGCCAACTCTCGTCTTCATAGATGAGAGGGAACGCCAGATAGACTCCTTCAATGCTCAACCCTACTGGGTGATCGAGGCTGGCACGGAGATTAATGGCGAGAAGCTCAAGCTCCAGTACGCCAAGTCTCGTATCGAGACTCGGGAGGAGGCGGAGAACATAGTCGAGGGGTGTAGGGGAAAGGGGGGCGTCATACATGGCGTCCGCGTCGATGAGAGGGTCATCTCTCCTCCCCCTCCTTTCAACTTGGGAAGCCTACAAAGGGAGGCCTACAAGATGTTCCGGCTATCCCCTCGCAAGACCCTGAACGCCGCGGAGAAGCTGTATCTCGGTGCCTTCATCAGCTATCCCCGAACCTCAAGCGAGAGGCTTCCCCCCTCGGTCGACCTTAGGGCCATCCTCCAGGGTCTGCGAAGGAATAATGATTACAGGGAAGCCGCCTCGAGGCTGCTCAATCTGCCCGATCTCAAGCCCAAGGATGGGAGAGGACGTGATCCCGCTCATCCCGCCATACACCCGACAGGGGAGCGTCCCAGGAAGCTGTCAATGGTCGAGAGGCGGGTGTATGATTTGATCTGTAGACGTTTCATGGCGTGTCTTAGCGGGGAGTCCGTGAGAAGTAACACCGTGGCGGACGTCGACATTGGGGGACACCTGTTCCATCTCAGGGGGAGTCAGATTCTAGAGAAGGGCTGGATAGAGCATTACGGGCCGTACTATCGCGGTAAAGAGGTCGCAATACCTGAGCTAGAAGCTGGGCGGAAGGCCACCATTTCCTCGATGGATGTGAGGAGGGTGATGACCAGCCCTCCCCCTCGGTTCAACGCAGCCAGCCTGTTGAAGAAGATGGAGGTGGCGAGGATCGGGACCAAGGCGACACGGACCGACATCATCGACACGCTTCACAGGAGAGGCTACGTCAGGGGGGAGACGTTCGAGATCACCGAACTCGGCAAGGCGATCATCGGCACCCTCGGGAGATACGTGCCTGAGATACTCTCCGTTGAGATGACGAGGATCCTCGAGGCGGACCTGGAGGCGATCATGGCTGGAGAGGTGTCGGGCGAATCGGTGGTGAACAAGGCCGTGGAGAGGCTCGAACCTCTGCTCCTAAGGTTCAAGGAGGAGGAGAGCAGTATAGGTCAGGAGATCGTTGAGACGCTCCCAGCCAAGTAAATCCGTTTCTGTTGAGTCGCCTTGATTGATGTAGGAAATTTTAAAAAAAATTAGCGTCTCAGCGGCTTCAACGCCGCGTCGACGTCCAGGAGGCCTAGTTTGTTCAGTTCCTCCGATGTGGGTATGCCCCTCTCGTCCCAACCCATCTCAGCGTAGGCCGTCTTCCTCTGCTCCATGAGTTCATCCCTGTCGGGGGCAAGCCCCTTGTAGGGACCGCTAGGGAGGGGGTCGTACCACCGTTCGGGGTTGTCGTCGTCCTTCTCGGGGTCCCAGAAGACGTCGGGGCCTCCTAGAAGTAGGACTGCTCTCTGGATCTGGATTATCCGCATGCCGTTGACGTTTATCCAATCCTCCTGAGTCATCTCCCAGCCCGTAACCGCCTTCATATACCTCCAGATTATGTCGGGCACCCCCCTCGGCGTACCCATGTTGCAGATGACCATGGTGTCCCCTATAGTGCTCCTCGCCTCACTCATGGGCGGCCTCGGGATCGAAGTGTGGTCCCCTCCCTGGACCGAGATGGCGTATCCTAGGTACGGGAAGTGCTTCCCCGTCCTGATGCCGTGAGCCCCGACCTCGATGCCCTTGAACTGCACGGCGTACTTCATTACGTCAACGCCCTTCGTCTCGGAGATCGCCTTGGCGGCCCTGAACGTACCCTCTGCCAAGACGTCGCCTATACCCCGCCTCTCAGCGATGAGCCAGGCGAGCTCCCCCATGGCCTTGGCGTCTCCCCAGACCGGTTTTATCCCCTCGAAGTCCTCCTCAGTGAGTATGCCCCTCTGGTAGAGCTCGGCGGCGAACCCCATGGTGTTAGCACTGTTGATGCCGCTGAGGCCCAGGTCGTCGATGACCGTTGAGACGTAGACCACCCCATCGGAGTCGAATATCCCGAGGTTGGCTCCGCAGTAAGCCTGGAGCTCGTAGTCTGGGTTGTCAGTGATGGCGCCCTTGAACGGCCCCGTCTTTACCACGGCCAGCTTGAGGCAGGCCCTCGTGCAGCCGTAGTCACTCCAGCATCGCTTCACCCAGTTCCTGGTCTCGAAGTTGATCACGCCTATGCTCTTCTCGTCGTGCCACTCGTCCTGCCAGTTCCTCACCGGCTCGGCTGACGCCTCGACGCCCGTCGAGTAACCGGCCGCCCCAGTCCCCCAGAGGTTCCTCTGAGGGCCGGAGAATCCAGCCTCCTTCGTCATCTCCCAGAGCTTCGGCATCTCATCAGGGTAGGCGACAGCCGGCTGGGGGCCCGTGCCCTTGGCGACGATGGCCTTCAGGTTCTTCGAGCCCATAACCGCCCCGTATCCGCCGTAACCACAGGCGTGAGACCACTTCTGCATGACTGCTGCGTTCCTGACCATGTTCTCACCGCTGGGGCCGATGTAGATCAGGCCCGGCTCTCTCCAGAGTCCGAATCCCGGCTTCCGCTCCTTGAGGAGGGCCCTCACCTCCTCGTTTACGGCCTTTATCGTCTCCTTCCCGTCGAATCCCCAGAGCTTGGAGGCGTCCCTTATCTCAACGTGTCCGTCCGTGACGAGTATGTAGACCGGAGTCTCTGATCTACCCTTCACGATGACGCCGTCGTACCCGGCGCACTTCAGCTCAAGGGCGAACTCGCCCCCTGCGGTCGAGCCGACGATCCCGTTCGAGAGAGGGGACTTCCCCGACACGCATATCCTAGCGCCGCTGATGTACCCCGTCAGGGGCCCCGTGAACGCCGTCAGCAGGTTCTCAGGGCCGAGGGGGTCCACCTCCGCCCATCTCTTCCCGAGCCTGTCCCAGAGAATCTTCGTCGCCAGGCCCCTGCCTCCGACGTACTTCTTGAGGGTCTCCTCGTCGGGGTGGAAGTCGCTCACCTTACCCGTGGTGAGGTCTACCTCGGCGATCTTGCCGTTGTACCCGGGTATCATTTGTAGAGCTCCTCCCCTTTCTCACCGTAGAGGTTGACCACCAAGTTCTTGGTGATCTCCTCCGGCTTTATCGCATATAGATCGTAGTTCTTGGACGAGGTCCTCGTCCCCTTGTAGAGAGCCCTGTAGCCCGCCTCGACGCAGACCTTGGCGCACTCGGGGTCACCGTCGCACAGGTCGCAGATGACGACGCGATCTCCCTCTGGATGGAGGTGGGGTACCTCTCCGGGGCAGGCCCGAATGCATGCGCCGCAGGAGATGCACTTTTCGTCTTCCACGATGATAGCCCCCGTCTCGTCGTTCACCGAGAGAGCCCCTTCGGGGCAGCTTGAGACACACGGGTAGTCGCTGCACTGGGTGCAGAGGTGGGGGACCTCTGCGCCGGGCACCAGCATGAACACCCTCACCCTTGATGCCTCTGGCCACATGCGGCCCTCATGTTTCATGCTGCAGGCAATCTCGCAGAGCCTGCATCCGCTGCACTTCATGTAGTCACGAACCACCCAGGGCTTCATAACTCGCACTGGTCTACTCAAAATTATACCTCAGGGGTCTCGGTACCCTCAGCCAATAAATCATTTTCGCGTGGATATAGGAGTGTTTATACTGTACTGGAATATTCGCTCAGAAAATGAATTATCCTATGAACCGTCTCTAAGGGGGTAGGCGTAATCAGGCGTTGATACGGGTTTATGTTAGGCTCTACGGTGAGCTGAGGGAGCTCATCGACTTCGGGGATTCCGAGGGTTTGTTCAGCCTGCCTGATGGATCGACGCTTGAGACGCTCAATGAGAACCTGAATATCTCCATGGAGGAGGTAGTCGTCATGTTGGTTAACGGTGTCGCCGTTAGCGAGGAAGCTGTTCTTCAAGAGGGGGATCGGGTCGACATCTTCCCTCCCCTGTCGGGCGGATAAGCTCAGGCGGCCTCTTCCTTGCTGATCTCCCACCTGCTCTGGCGCCCATCCCGGATCCATACCCCGCCCATGGTCCTGATCGTGTCATTGATGGGTCCCCAGAGGTCTCCGAGGAACTTTTTCGGAGTAACTGTGTGGAAGCTCTCCCCCTCCTCGACGTCCACGAGGGTGAGGTCGACGCCCGCCCCAGTCAGCCTCTCGTTGATGCCTGATGGAGGCCACTCCCTCACCACCTGGGGGCTCGGCGCGACGGCCTCAGGCGTTACCTTGCCCACTGAGAGCACGATCCCTATCTTTGCGCCACAGTCAGGACAGGTTATCCATGTGATCTTGGAGTCCTCTCGTACCGACAAACTCCCTTTCTCCTCGAATAAGGAGGGTCTTACCCTATTAATAATCTGTGCGTAAAAGATTATGCTTGAAGCCTCGAAGAAACCTCTTTTTCATCTCATTTTCCTGGGACAAAAATAACTTCTTCACGTGTTTATGACATTGAAAATCCCGTTATTAAGGTTACATTTCTCCAAATGTAATCCTTCATTTTTTTACAGTTTAATGTTAATAATAAATGTTATAATGGTTATTCACCATCTCTAATTTGGGGAATCCTGATTGTCCGTCCAAATGGAGAGGTTCAAGTGTCCCTACTGCGACAGGCAGGCTGCAAGTCCCGGCGGTGTACGCTTCCACGTCAAGCTGGAGCACCCTGAGAAGCTTGACGAGTTCAACGAGATATACTATCCGGCAATGTCAGAAAAGTTCAACAAGAGCATAACTTGACCGTTAACTCATACAAACCCTCTTTTTATGTCGCTGATGTACGGGGAATCTATCCATATTCTTGAAGGTATATATTCTATAAGGCATCGATCAATAGTCTCGAAGTTTCATCGAACAAGTCTGATGAAAACATACGGATTACACGATTGACGCAATTCAACACCCTCCAAATACCCCCCTTCGAAACCTCGAAGGACCCACATGTACGCTCCCACTATCCATGCGTCAGATCCCCAAAATAAGCGATTAATAGCCCTTGCACGCTAATAACACGCGGAGGTTAACATGAGGATTACTGAGAGGGTCTACATCGTAGGCGGCTCCGGGTACGGGCTCTCCGCGATGGGGGACTGCAACGTCTACCTCGTCGACTGTGGAGGCGTATGCGCCCTCATCGACACAGGTGGAGGGAGGGGTGCAGAGGATATCTTATCAAACATCGAGAGGGATGGGTTCGAGCGTCAGAGCGTTGAGATGGTCTTCATCACCCACAGCCACTACGACCACATAGGGGGAAACAAACAGATCAAGGATGCGACAGGGTGCAAGATTGCTGCTCACAAGGTTGAGAAGGGAGACATCGAGACGCTGGGCGAGCTTACCTTGTACGAGATGGCGCAGGCCAGCGGCCTCAGCTTCGAGCCAGCTGTGGTTGACATCGAGCTGGAGGATGAACAGCTCCACAAAGTGGGGGATACGATATTCAAGATCCTTCACACCCCGGGGCACACGCCAGGCGGCGTCTCGATTCTCACCGAGGAGGACGGTAAAACGAACCTGTTCTCCGGGGACACTGCATCCGCCGACGGCCGAATGGGATTCATCAACGGCCCCGGTTACGACCACGACGCGTGGAAGGAGTCCATCAAGAAGCTACTGAGCATAAATCCCGACCGAATATTCCCCGGCCACGGGGTCTTCCGTGTATCCAAGTCCATCGATGCGCTGAAGGCGCTGAACAGAAGCTGGAACGTGCCCTGGCAGGTCACCGCACGGTGACCCCTGGCCTCAGCAGAGTTGACTGAGCAAGGGAGAGTTGAGGCCCCGAGGCGCCAAGTTTGACTCTAAGAGGGGACGGGACGGTCTACCTTCCAGGTTTGATCTACTGCATAGTCATAGGGCTGGGATCCTACGCAGTTGCGCCTCTACTCGGTCTCAGAAACGCCTACATTGTCGCCCTGCTCACAGGGATTCTGATGACGAAGTTCTTTGAAAATCCTCGCCTGACCCCCGGAATCAACTTCTCCAGATATCAGCTCATGACGTGGACTATTGGCCTCCTGGGCTTGACTGCGGGTAGATGGATCGCGCGTTACCTAGTAGAAGGGATCCTGATAACGGTCGTCATTATTCCTCCACTTCATTTTCTCGGCAGGATATTGGGGTCGAGACTAGGGGTGGATAAACATCTCTCCTTTTTGATTACAACCGGCATAGCATTGGATGGAGCGCCAACCATAGTTGAAAAGGCCAGGAGGATGGATGTCGATGAGCGTGAAATCCAGGCCGCTATTAAGTGCACTCTCCTAATGGGATCAGTTGCTGCAGTGATCTACGCACTGTTCATCGGCTCCCGTTCAGTCTACGGTTTCGAGGATGATATTATCCCCCTCTGGATCGGCGCATCGCTGCCCGATGCCGCTTTTCTCATGGCCGCCAGCGGAGACTTCGGTATTCGCGGAGTCACAGTTTCATTGGCGGTGTTTTCAGTACGATCTATCCTAGGCTCATTCATTCTCGACCTCAGTTTATCGAAGAAAACGAGCTACGAGAGGCCCATCTCCAGGACGTTAAGATCTCACGTTTCTTCCCTTGGAACCATCTTCCTTCTGGGGTGGATAATCAAGATGATCTTTGATGGCCTCCTGACTCCTCTAAGTTCATTTCTAATCTATGACGAGATAGCTAACCTCGTGATCTTACCATTCCTCATCTTGACGGTCGTCGCAGGGGCGGGATCAAAGGTCGACCTGAATCGATTGAGGGGTATGCCAAAGAACCTAGTACTCTACACTCTCTGCCTACTAATTATACAGGGTCTGCTGAGCATCGCTCTCGCCGGTCTAGCTAGCTTCCTCTTTTATTGAGGCTCAGCTTCATCTCGTTGGGATCCCAAGTATATTAGTGATCTGCTG
>DATLAV010000045.1:0-6068 GCA_035527235.1 Patescibacteria group bacterium
CTTGTAGTGCTCCTTGCAGAGGTAGGCCCGCTTGCCGTCGACGTTGAGTCCCGCCGCCTT
Source organism: Patescibacteria group bacterium (assembly GCA_035527235.1). Classification (GTDB taxonomy): domain Archaea; phylum Thermoproteota; class Bathyarchaeia; order TCS64; family TCS64; genus BS750m-G28. The sequence goes on from DATLAV010000045.1 coordinate 61, forward strand.
CACCTTGGGGCCGTTCACCGACCTGACGGCGTCGTCATCGCAGCCCGCAACGGAACACTTGGTCCCCTTACTAATCCTACCCATCCAGTTCACCGAACACTACAATCGGAAGCAGAGCCGACGTATAAAAATATGTGAAGAGGGGCACCTACAGCGGGCGGCCCCCTAAAGATTATCAGTCGTCATGCAATCTATTCACCGTCAAGGAGCTACCGGTATGGGGAACGTGGGAATAACTCTCTCGACGACTGACCAGGCGGGGGCCAATATGCTCGGGGCCTTCAGGGAGATGGGGTTCCAGGAGACGGATCGGGGAGATGTCCTTCGCTTGGGGGAGGTCTACATCGTCGTCCTGGATCCCCTCATCGTGCCCGAGGAGAGGTACAAGGTCCCCGCGGAGCCCGACCCGTACCCGGCGGACTACGACGGGATAGCTGAGGCGCTGGATCTCAACTACTATGTCGTCGCCTCGCGTCACTGGGCCCGCAGCGGGAAGCCGAGCCTCACCGTCCACCCGACGGGGAACTTTGGGAAGGCGATGTACGGCGGCAGGAACAGGGAGCTCCAGAGAATCCTGGCGAACCCGATGCGCGACGTCTTCCTTGAGCTCCTGGAGGACCCCCCGCATGGGTTCGAGGTCTCCCTAGAGGCAACCCACCACTCCCCGACTCAGTTCGAGACCCCCATGTTCTTCGCCGAACTAGGAAGCGGCCTGAGTCAGTGGCAGGACGAGGAGATGGGGCGGTATCTCGCCGAGGCGATACTGAAGGGCGTGAGGAGGGTGGGGAAGGTCCAGGTCGCCATTGGGTTCGGTGGCGGCCACTACTGTCCCACGTTCACCGTGAAGGAGAGGGAGACGGCGTTCGGCCACATGGCCGCTAAGTACGCGCTCGACCTCCTAACCCCTGACCTGATAGAGCAGATGGTGGAGCGGACCATGGACGGCGTCGACCGCGCGGTGTTCGACAAGGGCCTGAAGGGGCATCAGCGGAAGAAGGTTGAGGTCGCCCTCAAGAAGCTGGACGTAGAAATAGAGGGCTAGATCTCTCCTATCTGGAGACGAATCTGCTTCCCTCGACGTAGAACCTGAGCTTTAGGGGAAGATCACTGGTGACACCGATCCTGTGAGACTCACCTATTTTCTCGACATCAGATCCGTTATCAATGATGACTAAAGGGCATTTCACGTCTGTAATGTCGAGCCCGTTCAGGTCATTTATCACATTAAGAGCCCTCGTCAGCCTCCCGGGACCCCTCATCAGGTCACGGACCTCCTCGACGCCCCGGTTCACCTTCATCGCAGGTATCCCCTCCAAGGGCTCCAGGGCCCTTAACAGGACTGCGCCGACCTTCCCCTCCGGGTGCGCGACTATGTTGAGCAGCCAGTAGCTGTGGACCATATAGATGAAAAGCCTCCCCTGCTCCTCGAACATTGAGCTGTTGTACACCTTCCTACCCTTGAATGCCCGGGAGGCCGGGTCTTTATACCCATAATAGGCCTCCGTCTCCACGATCCTGCCGGAAAGGAGGGTAGAACCCAGCTTCCTGACGACGACCTTGCCGAGGAGTCTCCTGGCCACTTCAGCTGGATCGTCGATGTAGAATTCGCGAGGGAGTGCTCCATGCATCGGTATCCTGTCCACACCTCGTCAGGCAGTCTCGAAGCGCCAGCGGTCCTTGTTCTCGTAGATGTCCATCAGTATCTCCTTTGCCTGGGCCTCGGGGATGCTCATGAACATCTTGCAGACGTGCTTGCACAGCCTCTTCTGGTCCGCCCCCTTCCTCCAGTCGCTGCAGTCGTGCCTCAGCGTCCTGCCCCCGGAGTCGAGGTCGATGAAGTAGTCCCTTATCTCCGCCTGGACGCGGCCACCGGCGTTCAGTTTGATGGTGAACTCGCCGACCTCGATGGCTTCCGCCCTCGCCAGCCTGCCTGTGTCAGTGAAGCGGATGAGGCAGTCGGCGACGCTCAGTCCCTCGGCGTCGAGGTCGAAGGCGTCCAGGGTCTTCACGCCGGAGGGCGCCTCCGCCTTGCTCCTGTGCTCCACGATCCTATTCCTTGCCTCCCTCTGGGCGCTGTTGGCGGAGTCAAGCATCTCCAGTATCTCGACGGCGTTCTTCACGGCGTTGGCGCTGTAGTGATTGTTGAAGTAGCCGTAGATCCTCCTCGCCTTGCGGGTGGTCTCCTCGACCTTGGGCACCCATGCTTCTAGCTCCCCCTCCGAGTACTCGTAGTTGTACCAGGGACGGCTCCCGTGGCCGTGCCACCTGATGTACGCGAAGTCGGCGGTGACGTGGGTCTCCGGGGGGAGCAGGGGCTCGTCCACGATGGTGTAGGCGGCGTTATGCTTTTCTAGGATCTGGTACGTCTCGGGCCTCAGCCATGAGGGGTTCCTGAACTCGACGGCCCACTGGTACTCCTCGGGCAGCACATCGAGGTAGGTCTCGAGGGCCTCGGCGTGCTCCTCGTAGTTGAACTTGGGCCTGAGCTGGATGAGTATGGGCCCCAGCTTCCCCGACGTGTAGAGGGGCAGAAGCAAGTTGAGGAACCTCCCCGTGTCCCCCTCGACGTCCTTGTCGAGGCTCAGCCACTTGTCGTGGGTGATGACCTGGGGTAGCTTGACTGCAAAAGTGAATCCATCTGGGGAGTTCCGATTCCATCCCTCAACCATCCGGGGCGTCGGGTACCTGTAGAAGGTGCTGTTCACCTCGGTAGTGTCGAAGACCTTGACGTAGCTCGTGAACATCCCCTTCTTACTCTCGTAGAAGGGGCCGACCCACTCGTCGTAGTACCAACCACTCGTCCCGATCCTGAGGCTCATGGGACTCACTGGTTAGCCTTATGAGCTAGGTATAATAAAGATTCATGGAGTGGCTCTCGATGAGCGTAAGGATCAGGAAACTTCAGGAGGAGCCCGGGGACGAGGTCAGTGACGAGGGGTTCCAGGGCGTAAACAGCGTCTGGGCGGTGCTCAAGAGGGACGATATACCGGCGTTATCCAGCCGAATATTCCGGATTGAGCCCCTGGGCCACACCGCCCTCCACGACCATGACAGGGAGCACGTTGTCGTCGTCGTGAGGGGAAGATGCCTCGTCGATGAGGGGGTCGGGACGAGGGAGGCCGAGGAGGGCAGCATCATCACGGTCCCGCCGAACGTGCCCCACAGGTTCAATAACCCGGACCGAGGAAGGCTCGTGCTGCTGCTGATGAACCTCTTCACAGCTCCCAAGGAAGAATAAGGGTCACCTGAGGACTCGAAGCTATCACTTCATTTATTCACTTAGAAGCCTACAGCTTTCGTATGGTCCACATCGAGGTCGTCAGCTTCGACATGGAGGGCACCCTCATCGACAACACCTTCAGCCAGCTCATCTGGGAGACCGACATCCCAGCCCTCTACGGGCAGAGACATGGGCTCAGCCTCGAGGACGCCAGGGTCCGCGTCTTCAAGGAGTACGCGGAAATTGGGGAGGACCGCCCCGAGTGGTACGACGCGGGCTACTGGTTCAGAAGGTTCGACCTCCCTGGGGACTGGAGGCAGCTGCCGGAGGGGCGTGAGGACGACTGCACGGTCTACACCGAGACGGGGGAGGTCTTGAGGAAGCTCGCAGGCGAGTACAGGCTCATCATCGCCTCCAATACCATACGTGAGTTCCTCGACGTGCAGCTCAGGAAGCTCCCGGACGTCTTCGAACACGTGTTCTCCGCCCCTTCAGACTTCAACTCCATGAAGAAGACGAAGGAGTTCTACGGCAGGATATGCAAGATCATCGGCGTTGAGTCCGGATCCGTCGTACACGTGGGGGACAGCCTGCGCTTCGACTACGAGGAGGCTCGGGAGCTGGGGATCCACGCTTTCCACCTTGACCGGGAGCGTGAATTTAGCGGTCTAGGTGTGGTCCACGACCTTTTGGAGTTCGCGGACCGGCTCAAAGGTTTAAAATCAAAATAAACCTTCTTACTATGCTATAATAGGAATTCAGAATGTTAATATGGAGATGGGGGCAAAAATTGAGGCAACAGGGAGACTACTCGTTATGAAAAAGAATGCAGTATTCATGATCTTGTTAATTCTATTCGCCCCTCTGACTGGGGTCATGGGGCAGGAGGATTTCACCCCGAGGGAGATTTCATTCATCATCTACACGGACGGCTACGTCGCCGTGGACTACTCCTGCGACCTGGACCCCACCCTCGTCAGGGTGAACGTTACACTCTTCGGGTCACTCTACCTGGACGTCCTGGTTCTGGATCAGGACGAGCTTCCACTGGACTACTCTCAGTTCGACGACGGATTCACGCTGGACAGCCTTGGGGCTGCCTCAGCCCTGATCTCGTACGTCACGACCGATCTGACGGCAAAGGACGGGCAGATCTGGTCCTTCACGGTCGATTCGCCCGTGACGCCCACGATCCTGCTGCCTGAGGGGGCCACCATAGTCTCCATGAACGCCGTCCCCCTCGAGATGGGGAGCCTTGACGACAACGTCCTACTCACGATGCCCGAAGGGGAGCTCGAGATCTCCTACACCATCGGCGTCGTGGGCACTAGGGAGCACGCCCAGGCCATCATACGGGACGCCGAGGACGTCGTCGACACCATCAAGGGCGACGGAGTGATCGTCACGGAGGCCGAGAGCCTCCTCGAGGAGGCGAATAACGCCTTCGACGGAGGCCTCTACGCCGAGGCAGAGCAGCTCGCGGGGCAGGCAAAGACCTCAGCCCAGGCCACACTAGAGCTCGCAGACTCCGCCTCGGAGGCCATCGAAACCGCTGACTCACTCATAACGTCCGCCTCCAATGCCGGAAGGACCGAGGGGCTGGCTGAGGCCGAGACTCTATACGAGCAGGCCGAAGCGGCTTACGTCATAGGCGACTACGCTGAGGCTGATAGCCTCGCCCTGGAGGCTCAGACAGCCGCCCTGGACGCCGAGAAGCCTGAGACCCCGGGAGGCGGGGGTATACCCGTCACCTGGGTCTTCGGTGGCCTGGCAGTCGTCGTCATCGCTGCCGCAGTCTTCTTCTACACGCGCAGGAGCCCCGCCGCTCCTAAGAGGGATAAATTCTTCTACAACATCGACGCCCTCTTCGCCGCCCATCCCCAGCTTAGGATGGATGACAAGGAGGTCATCCGGTTCCTCAACGAGAGCGGGGGGAGTGCCTTCGCAGCGGAGATCAGGGAACGTTTCGACGTCCCCCGGACGAGCCTGTGGAGGATGATCAGGCGTCTCGAGGGGGAGGGCGTGATCACGGTCGAGACCATAGGGGGGCAGAGCCTGGTGAAGATCAGCGACATGTATAGGGAAGGGGGTCAGTAAACGATGAAACACATGTTCCAATCTGTTCCTCCGGGTTCCTCTAATTCAACCGAGGGAGTTAATGTGACGGTGAAAATCATGAGGAAACAAGCTTTGATCGTGTCATTCATCGTCGTGTTGCTGCTGGCTCCGACCCTGATGGTGTCTGGGGCGCCTTTCCAGGCGCTCGTGACGGAGGATGTTGCTAGGGGCGACCCTGGCATAACCGTATCGCTAGAGACTGGCGATGGCAACTCCTCCCTTAGAGACTACGAGGGGATCGCCAACCAGATGATGGAGCAGGCTCGCAGGAGCTGGGCGCTCCTCAACGGCTCCCTCGAGGACTTGGACGATGCGGATGTACCCCCTCCGGTCAGGGAGCAGATGACCGAGGCGATACGCCTCCTGGGCGAGGCGAAGACTCTCAAGGAGGATGGAGACTTCAAGCTAGCCGCCGAGGTTATGCTCGACGCCCTTCACAACTTCGGGAACGCACTCAGGAGCCTCGAGAAGTCGAAGCCTGAGCTCCCGGTGAGACCTGAGGACGATGTCCTCGGAGAGGATGAGAAAGCTGAGAGAGCCCGGGGCTTAGCGGTTGCGGCGGAGAGGGCCTTGGACTACATGATGAAGGTCAACATGTCGGCCGTCCGACTCGCCGAAGACGGGATGGACGCCACCCCCGTCATGGAGAGAATCCATGAGGCGGTTGAAC
>DATLAV010000046.1:0-3459 GCA_035527235.1 Patescibacteria group bacterium
TCACAGGCTCTTGAGCCGTTGACCCCTAGGCGGGGTCACTTCTCATCGAGGTAGATGGTATCCCGCTCCAGGGGCGCCCAGATCTCGATCATCTTGAAACCATCCTCCCCAGCGGAGACTACGCCGTGAACATCCCCCGGAGAGAGATAGGCGACGGTCTCCGGCTCAAGGATGTAGTCCTCCCCGTTGAGATGAAGCGTGCCCGAGCCCTCCAGGGCTATGTAGGCGCTCTCCCTCCTCTCATGATAATGGATCCTCCCCTTGTCGAACCCGGGCTCGAACTCGTAGAACACCACGTTCAGCTTAGTTGCGCCCAGCTCCCTATCCACGAGCCAGCTCATCGTCCTCTCCCCAGGGGTGACGACCTTCCGGGCGTCCTTGAGATTGAATATCTTCGACATCAGTTCACGTCCGAGTACCTTCCAAGAGCTCAACGGATATAAGTCCCACAGTAAAGATTGCCAAGTCTCAACCAGAGTGTCTACCCGGCAAGGACGGCCTCAGAGCTAGATGCCATCCGTCCTCGTGCTCGCGAAGGCGTCGGCAATCGTCTGGAGCTCCCTGGTGACGCTGGAGAGGAACGCAATCCTCTTCTCAATCCTCTCCCTACGCCTCGAGACGAGAGTATTGAACCTCGGTATCACGTTGCTGACGACGCTGACCAGCATGTCCCTGTTCTCCGGCTCCGTAAGGTTGACTGACTCCATCCGGCCGTCCCTCATCAGCATCACGAGCTCCCCCTTAGGGACAATGTTCGCCCTCTCAACGGCGCCGAAACGGCCCCCCAGTATCTCTGGGTCCACCGGCAGCGTCTTTGTAAGAGGCTCCATGATGTTGAGGAAAGCAAGGGAGAAGGCCTCGACGATGTTACCCTCCTCAGCGCTCAACTCGCTGATCTGGCCCACATCCTCCCTGAGCCTCCTGATGATACCGATCACCTCCTCGGACGAGCCCGAAGAATCCCTAGGTCGCATGACCTGAGGGCCCCTGTTGGATCCGGCCTCCTCCATAAGCGAATCGATGTCCACCGGAAACTCAGGTGGTACTGCACCCGTGACGGCGTTCTCATCCCTTACTTGTACATCAACATCAGCCTGCACAGGCTGATCAAGCGCGCGCGCAACTTCTGCCTTGGGGGTCGTGTGGCTCAGGACGCCATCCCTGTAGAACGCGTTGAAGGATCTGCCGCATCCTCCGCAGCTGTAGCCCCTGCCGTCGAAGACCCCGAAGACGAAGGCCCTCCCGTTCGGCTGTGCGGGGACCCCGCATCGGGGACACGTGAGGTCCATCACCCACGGCTCCCTCACCATCGTGGCGGGGCCCAGCGGGTTCTCGACCATCTCCGCTGCAGCGGCGTCCATCATATCCATTCTATCTGCTCCTCATCATAGGACGGAGGATACCCTTGACTACCCTCCCCAAGGACAGTAATCGCTGCATTTCCTCCGTCGATAAGGATTTGTATGTATTGCAAACCCACAACTCCCCAAGAGGTGGAGCCACATAACGGGTCCACGTCTTAAATAGGGTTTGTACACTTCATAGATGATTCATCATGGTTGAGAAAAACCTTGACTTCCGGAGCGACACCACCACATGGCCCTCCCCCGAGATGCGGGAAGCCGCAGCGAAAGCGGCCGTCGGAGACATGGGCTACGGCGAGGACCCGAGCGTCAACGAGCTCGAGAGGGTAGCGGCCGAGATCTTCGGCAAGGAGGCGGCCATCTTCACGACGAGCGGCACCCAGGGAAACGCCGTGTCCGTCCTCGCCCACACGGACAGAGGCGACACCTTCATCTGCGAAGAACGCGCCCACATCTACACCATCGAGAGGGGCCACTGGTCGGTGATCGGCTCCCTGATACCTAAGCTGGTAAAAGGAGTGGAGGGCTTCCTCCCCACCGACGCCTTGAGGGCGGCCATCGGCAGGAGGAGGGCCTACGGGCCCAGAACAAGCCTCCTCTGCCTAGAGAACACCCACCTCTCCTCAGGCGGCACCCCCCTCACACCGGGGCAGATGAAGGCAGACTACGACGTCGCCAAGGAGGGCGGCCTCGGCGTGCACACCGACGGCGCCAGGATCTTCAACTCCGCTGTCGCTCAGGGCATCACCGTGAAGGAGCTAGCCAAGTACAGCGACACGATACAGTCCTGCCTCTCCAAGGGGCTTGCGGCCCCCGTAGGCTCCGTCGTCGTCGGCACCAAGGAGCTCATCGAAAAGGCCAAGTACTACAGGGGGATGCTCGGTGGGAACATGCGGCAGGCAGGCATCATCGCCGCTCCCGGCATCATAGCCCTGACAAAAATGGTTGACAGGCTGGCAGAGGACCACGAGAACGCCAGAGTGCTCGGCGAGGGGCTGCAGAAGCTGGGCATCACGCTGACGTTCCCGGTGAAGACGAACATGCTCTTCATCGACTACTCGGGCATCGGCTGGACCGGTGAGGACTGGTCCCAGGCCTGCGTAGACCTCGGGTGGAAGAGCCGGGGAGGCCCGACAGGGACCAGGTTGGTGGTCCACTACGGGATAGAGAGGGAGGACATCGACGCCTTCCTCGAGGGCCTGGCGGGGAAGGTCTAACACCCCTCCCCTCTATGATGAAGATACGAGTTGAATCGCATCTTTTTTACGAGGCTCAGAGATACTAGCATAAGTGTTGGTCTCCATGTTGGCGAAGTCATTTCCTGCCGATCTGGTACTCGTGAACGGAAGAATTGTCACAGTCGATGAGGGCAATTCAGTCACCGAGGCGGTGGCCGTAAGGAACGGTTGGATCGTGAAAGTCGGGAGCACCGGGGAGGTCGAAGCCCTGGTCGGCCCGGACACCGACGTGGTCGACCTCGAGGGTCGGGCGGTCCTCCCGGGTTTCATTGACAGCCACGTTCACGTCCTAGGCGCCGGCCGCCTCAAGGTGATGGAACGGGAGTACGTCGACATCAAGTACGCCGACTCCGTCGTCAAGGTGCTCGAGAAGATTGGAGAGCGGGCCAAAGTCACCCCTGAAGGACAGTGGATCATCGGCTGGGGATACATGTGGACCCGTTTCAAGGAAAAGAGGGTGCCCACCGCCAAGGAGCTGGACGAGGTCTCCCCCGACAACCCCGTCCTCCTCGTCTTCTCCGCCTACGGCGCAGCCAACTCCTACGCATTGAGGCTGGCGGGAGTCACGAGGGACTCTAAGCCCGAGTACGGAGAACTGGAACTCGACCCCGAGACGGGGGAACCCACAGGGGTACTGAAGGGAGGGGCCGCCGTCAGGCTGGTGAGGAACCACGTCCCACCCCTTGAGATCACCCCCTACGAGGCCTCCACCCTAGCGCTGGGACAGTTCGCCAAGTGGGGCATCACCACCATCCACGACGCCGGAACGACGAGAGACGGGATGATCGCCCTGCAGAGGCTCCTAAGAGAGGGGGGCCTGACCTCCCGCGTCCGCCTCTACTTCAACAACATCGCTC
>DATLAV010000047.1:0-32196 GCA_035527235.1 Patescibacteria group bacterium
GGTCCAGCACGGCTACGCCAACCTATACGCCCCCAGCTACACCCCCACCGGCCACCCGGGCCCTAGGGGCTACACCCAGAACACCCTCCTCCCCGGCGTCAGGGACATGGCCCGGGAAAGGTTCGGCCTCATGTTCCACACCCACGCAGACTTCGACTGGGAAAGGTGACCCCCCGAGGTCTGGGACCCGGTGAGGGCGGGCTACTCGGTGGAAGCCAAGTTCATCGTGAACGCCATCGGCCTCCGCAACCGCATGAGTATTCTCACCGAGACCCCCGGCCACGTCGGATTCGAGAAGCGCATCTACGCCTGCTACGGCTTCGCCGCCACCCTCCTAGAGTACGCCGCGGAGCACGGGGAGGAGATGGTCGGGGTCTGCAGGGAGGCCGACGAGGAGGTCGTTAGGGACGTGGAGGAGAGAGCGGAGACGGGGGAGCTCCGCAACTGGGTGGAGGGGGAGTACGCCGCCCAGGACGAGCCCTGCGACCTTTACGCCTACAGGAGCAGGAAGGAGGAGTACATCCCAGGCACCAGCGTCGTCATGCACACCTTGGAGGGGGAACCAGAGCTCGTCAGGGGGGTCGTCGACCTCACCAAGCCCGTCGGCACCAAGGACGCCATCGTCCCCCGGGGCTACGTCTTTCACGAGGAACTCAAGGAGGTCGTCGAGAAGCTGAGAGCCCACGGCGTCGAGATGACCCAGCTGGAGGAACCCGTGAAGCTTGACGGCTTCGAGTTCGTCGTCGACGAGTTCCGGGAGATCGAGAAGGGCTGGATACGGATGTACCACATGACGGAGCTGGAGGGAGTATGGACCAAGTCAGTGAAATCCTTCCCGGCGGGCTCATACCACGTCGACATGGCCCAGCCCCTCGCCAACGTCGCGTTCTACTGCCTCGAGCCCGAGGTGGGGGACGGCCTCGTCGGGTGGAACTACTTCAACGAATACCTGAAGAGCCGGGGGGTGCCCGACTACAGCGTCGTCTTCCCCGTCTTCAAGTACCTGAAACGGCTCTGACCCGAGTCTCTCTCTTTCTGAGCAGGCAGGAGAAGCTCAGGGACTCCTCCCATTCACCTTGACGCCCTCCAGCGAGCCGTGGAGGACGTCGATGGCCCGCTTGACCTCCCCGGTCTCGGCGTCCCTCCTCTGGTGGTAGGTCCCCCAAGCGGTACCCGTGCTCCAGAAGCAGCTGAAGTCATCGGAGTTGATGACCGGGCTGAAGTCCATCTCCCTCGCCACCATGTCGAATCTGAAGCCGCTCAGGGCGATGAGCACCCCCCAGCTCGCAAGGCTCCTGGCGTAGTGGTGGCCGCACTCCACCTCGTTCCAGGGGCTCCTCCTGACGCCGTCGTGCCGGTCCCTCACAGCTTTGACCACCGCCAACCCCTCGTCCACGAGCCCCTCGAAGATGAGGTTCGCCGCGACCTGGTACTCGATGCCGGTCCAGACCTCGTGGGAGTATGGGAAGGGTATCCGGGGGCGCCCGCCGTCGGGCCAAGTGCAGGCGAGGAGCCCCACCTCGTCGTTGAGGGCGTAGGTCCTCTGGCAGTTCTCGTGGAGGCTGAAGTCCGTGAGCAGGTTGTGCCGGAAGACCGAGCCAATCGCCTCACCGACCCTCTCCGGGGGGAGGAGGTATCCGAGGCCCATCACGTGGGCGTTCACCTGCCCCAGCAGCTGATCTGCGAGGCACCCTACGCCGTGCTGATACTTGTACGCGTCGACGTCATCGAGCCGCTGAACGTAGAACTCGCCGTTCCAGAGCGCCTCGTCCAGGTTCACTTGGCCCAGTTCGAACAGGCGGCCGTAGCGCTCAGCGTTATCGCCGTTCCCCACGGCCTCCGCCATCAGCGCCGCCGCCCTGAGCGCCCCGAGGAACATGACGCCGCTCAGCGGGTTCGGGCCGTAGAACTCGATGTCGTAGGTGTTGTGCTGCTTCCCCGAGGTCACCCCGTCCCCGTTGGGGTCCCAGGTCGTGCAGGCGTAGTCCATGGCTCGCTTGGTGCCGGGCCACAGCGACTTCATCCACCCGGTGTCTCCGCTGAGCTTCCACTCCCTGTAGAGCCTCATGACGCTGCCGCACTGGCCGTCGGAGGCCGCCTCGAAGTCCGCCCAACTCGTCTCGCTGGGGAACGCCCTGTGGGCGCGGAAACGCAGCTTGCCGTCGGGGTCGGTCTCGATGAGGAACTCGGTCTCCCGCATGCTTCTCTCGAGGCTCGGGAACAGGAAGGCGAGAGTCTGTTCGTAGTTCCAGACGTGAGCGCAGTTTCCGCTGCAGCAACCAGCGTCGTCGTGGCAGCCCTCGTAGGCGAAGAAGCCCCCGTCCTCCAACCAGAAGCACGTGGAGCTCCGGATCACGGTGATGTTTGCCGAGAGGGCGTCGAGGACGTGGGCGGGGAGGGTGGAACCGAAGAGGGCGTCGTGGAACGCTCGCGTCCCTGACTCGAGGCGCCCGATGTTCTCATGGACATAACGGGAGACGTCCCAGGCGCTGTCGAATCGGGCCGCGTACCTGTTCCTCACTGTCTCGACGTCGCATCCGCCGCAGCTGCAGGCTGCCTGATTCCAGTTCCTCACCCTGTTCGGGAAGAACCATGAGAGGATGAACTTGAACTCCCTCTCCTCACCGGGCGGGATCTCCTCGACGACCCCAAGGCTGCCGACGTCGGTCCTCCCCTCCGCAGAGGGCTCCGAGAAGCCGTGGTCGGTGAGGAGACCGTCGTCTGAGAGGTCGTCCCAGAAGTCCTGGAGGTGGTCCCACCACTCCCCCCGGAGCCAGTGCCTCTTCACCGTAACCCTCATGTTCGGGGTGCAGAGCGCCGCGCTCCCGTACAACAGGCTGTCCCCCTGATGCCTCCCGGTGAAGTTCAGCCCTCTGAGGCCTCCCTCTTCGACGTACCCGTTGACGTTGCCCCCGAAGCCCTCCGAATTGAGCCTTCCGAACTGGCCGACGCCAGAGTAGCCCACGGGGTTCATGAGGGAGCCCACGACGGTGACCTGAAGGCTCTCGCCCCCGGTGTTCCTAATCCTGTAATTGAGGAGAGCCACAGGCAGGCCCGAGTCGTCGGGCTCATGGGGGATGAACGGGGTGTACGCCTCCAGCTCGACTTCCACGGGAAGCGTGCCGTCCTCGAACTCGACTCGGACGAAGGGATACTCCCCAGTCATCCTCGACTCAGCTAGGCGCGGCAGGCCAGCTGTGGTGCTCGGATGAAAGCCGTGGGACTCGGCGAACGGCGGCACGAGCCTACTCTCGAGGACACGTGTGAATGAGGGGCGCCCCTCCCTCAGCACCGCGATGGAGAAGAAGGAGTTTGGCATCCTCTGACCCTTAGCCGAACAGTTGAAGAGCTCCCAGTCGCGAAGCTCTCCCCGTGAGCCGAGGGAGACGTTCCCGGTGCCGATGCCACCCAGCAGGAAGGCGGCCTGCGCAGCCTCACGCCCGAACCACCTCTGGGGGCCCATGGAGCGCAGGACATCCTTCGGATACGGTAATCTGGACATGAAATCACGTATGATCATTGGTCAGATATTAAAGAAAACGATGCCCCGCCGAGTTACGGAACGAGTTGTGTGTCGCATCTCACACACAGGAGCCACTTAATAGAAAAGCGTGCACGAAAGGTAAAGGCGAGTCAACTTGAGGCACCTAAAACGCATCTTCCCACTCCTGATGCTCCTGATAATAACCACCGCTGCATCGACGTTCGCCCTCGGAGGGCCGATCCCTTACCTTGAGAGGTACGGCATCTACTCCCTGGAGCCCGAGACCGGCGAGGTCAAGTTGATCTGCACATCGCAGTGGCACATAACGGGCCTAAGGGTGAACAGCGAGGGAGACCAATTCGTCTTCGCTCAGAGGATGGGAGAGAATGATGCTTCTTGGGAGATCTGCACCGTCGGCTCGGACGGCGAGGGCTTCGAGAGGCTCACAGAGAACGATTACATGGACGTCTACCTGGCATGGTCCCCTGACGGCGGGAGGATCGCCTTCCTCAGCTGGCCCGGGGATACCCTAGACATCTACGTGATGAACTCGGATGGGGCCAACCTGGGGCTCCTCTACGACTCGGGGTACCACGACGCGGACCCCAACTGGGTGGAGGGAAGCATCGCGTTCACTAGGAACTTCCAGATCTGGGTCATGGACGACGATGGAACCGGGGCTCACAACATCACCGACCACCCGAGAGCAGGGGAGTGGGGGGAGGCCGTGCTTCCCTTCGGCGACTACGACCCCAGGATGAGCCCCGACGGGGAGGTGGTCGCCTTTTCCAGGTTGGTCGACGACTCCTCGCCCCACGGCAACTACGACATCTACCGTGTGGGCGTCGATGGCTCTGGGTTGGCCCCCCTCACGGAGACCGGTTACTCCCAGGGCTTTGCTACTTGGTCCCACGCCGGGGATCGCATAGCGTTCATCGTCTCGGCGGTGGGCTCCGAGGGGAGGTACGACATCCATGTCATGGACTCCGACGGCGGCAACGCACGGGACCTCACCTCAGGGGTCTTCCCGCCGGGCTTCATCGCCCACTGCGAGGTCTTCTCGGAGGACGACTCCCTGATCTACTTCGCGGGGGAGTGGTGGGGCTGGGAGGTGCTCGACTCGACGATCTCGTGTGACGTTCAGCCGGGTCAGGTAGAGGTGGGAGGCACCGTCTCCGTCTCAGGCAGAATTGAGCCGCCCGTCGAGGGAGCTCAGGTAACCCTCAGCTTCATCGGGCCCGACGACTTTCATTCTATGGAGGTGACGACGACGGATGGGGAGGGGTCCTTCGAATACATATTTGAGCCTCCAGAGGCCGGCTCATGGTCGGTGGAGTCGTCCTAGGAGGGGGACGCGGGCCACACGGCGTCCGGGAGCGGGGAGGAGGTTCTCCAGGTACAGGAGATGGCTGAACCCGATGATGGCGGCGGGATACCGGGTTTCCCGAGGGAGTCACTCCTGATAGGGCTCCTGCTCGGGATCATCGTCAACGAGGTCTTGTCCTCCAGGTGAGCTCCGCTTCGTCCACGGTTTTCTGACGTTGATTTCAGCTACAGTAAACGCTTTAACGCCTCACACGAGTTGTATAGCCATGAGGACCTACATATTCACGGACAAGGAGAGGAACATCATCGAGATCTTCCTCAGGGAGGGCATCGAGCTCGAGGGCTTCAGCGTCCTGCTGCTGAGGCTGAACAGGCAGATCTTCCAGCTGAACCAGGACTTCGAACTCGCCACGGAGTTCCTCCTCAGGAACGCTGAGAGGACGGAATAGGGACGCTTGCGACCGAGGCCAACGGGGACCTCTTGACCTGTAGAGGAAGAATTATCGTGAAGGTTGTCCCCTTCCCGACCACCGACTCGACGCTTATGGAGCCCCCGTGGGCCTCCATGGTCTGCTTGCAGAAGTTGAGCCCCAGGCCCAGCCCTGATGACTTCGTCGTGTAGAACGTCCTGAAGAGGTTCTTCATCTTCTCGGGGGGGATGCCCTCCCCGGTGTCCGAGACGGAGACCCTGATCTCCTCCTCTGTCCGCCCCGCCTTCACTTGGAGCTTCCCGCCCTGGGGCATCTCTTCGACGGCGTTCTGTATCAGGTTGTCCATCACCCGCCTCATCTTCGAGGGGTCGAGGAGTGTGAGCCCCAGGTCCGCTGGGGCATCCACCTCCACGGTGAAGTCGTCGGGTATAGCCGCCTCGTTCACCGCAGACGTGATGACGGGTTCCACGGGGGAGAGCACCATCGTGATGGGGAACTTGCGGGTTTTATTCCTGAGCTCCTCGAGCATCTGGACGGCCCGGTTCACCGCCTCGTCTATGATGCCCAGCATCTCGGGTTCGTCGTGGTTCGCCTTCAGCATGAAGACGGCGTTCTTGATGCTCTGGAGGGGCCCCCTGAGGTCGTGGCCCACCATGGCGGCGACCTGACCGGCGGCGACCATCCTCTCGGCGGAGAGGAGCTCCTGGGTCCGCTCCTCCACGAGCCTCGCCAGCTCTTTCGTGTGATCCTTCAGGTGCTCCTCGGCCTTCACCCTCTTGGTTATATCCCGTGCGATCGCCTCCAGCCCCATGAACACACCCCCCTCGAACCTGAAGGTGAGCTTCGACTCCAGCCAGACGGTCTCCCCCTTGGCGTCCACCCACCTGAATGTCGTCGTAAAGTCCCTCATCATCTCCTCGATGATGGCGTCGATATCAGCCATCACCTTCTTCAAGTCCTCGGGATGAATGAACTTTACCAGGTTCTCAGTGAGTGAGCCGTCATCAGCGGGGGAGAGGCCGAGAATCTTGAGGAACGCCGGGTTGTACCTCGTCACGCCCCAGTTACTGTCGACACTGATTATGGCGTCAGGGGAGTTCTCGATAATACGGCTGAGCTCCCTCTCGCTCTCCCTTAGTCTCTCCTCCGTCCTGTACTTCTCCACGGCGATCCTGATGCGCTTAGCTAGGACCTTGAAGTGGCCAGCACGTAGCTCCTTCCGGATGTAGTCGTCCACACCCTCAAGGAACGCACTTTCGGCGACCGCCTCGCTGCCCTGACCCGTGTAGACGATGAATGGGACGTCTGTCAACTCCTTGACCCTCCGGGAGAACTCGATGCCGTCCATGTCCCCCATCTTGAAGTCGGAGAGGACGCAGTCGTACTCATCAGATTTCAGGAGGCGGAGGGCCTCCCCCGGCCTCGTCACCGACTTGAGGATGATCATGGGGTCGATCTTGCCTAGGTAGAGCTCGGTGATGTTCAGCTGATCCTGGCCGTCGTCGACGTAGAGCACCCTTATGGCTTCTGGAAGGGACTGCATTCTCTGGGCGTCATAATTAAGAGGATATATCGTTTACACAGCTGGGAAACATGTTTGGGATCGATATCCTAGATGAACCTCCGATGATTTTTTTAATATTATTACCTTAACCCTACAGTGTGAAACGGACTTGAAGATACTGTCATTCAACGCCAGCCCCAGGAAGGAGAAGGGCATCACGGAGGCCCTCCTGGACGTATTCCTAGACTCAGCGGAGGCCGCCGGCGCCGAGGTTGAGAGGCACTACGTCGTCGACCTCGACGTCAAGGGGTGTCAGGGCTGCTTCAGTTGCTGGTTCGCGACGCCGGGGCGGTGCATTCACAGGGACGACATGGACTGGATTCTGCCCAAGATGGTAGAGGCGGACGTGCTTGTCTACGGCACCCCTGTCTACCACTATAACATCATCCATTACCTCCAGAGGATGCGGGAACGGACCCTCCCCCTGAACATGCCGGAGATGTACGTCAAGGAAGGCGAGACTCACCACCCCGACCGGGAGCCCAGGGAACGCCCCCAGAGGAGGGTCGTAGTCTCTGTCTGCGGCTTCCCCGACCTCGTCAACTTCAACCAGGTGAGGGGGCTCTTCCCCGAAGCCGTTAAGATCTTACTTCCAGCAAGCCAGATGATGTACGACAAGGAGGGGAGGAAGGTGCTGAGCGGCTTCCTGGAGTCGGTAAAGAAGGCGGGGAAGGAGATCGTCGAGACGGGCGACATCTCCCCCGAGAACAGGGAGGGGCTGATCATGGAGCTGAGCCCCGAGGTCAAGAGGCGCGTCGTGGAGAGTATGAACCAGGTCTCGGCGCAGATCGACCTCAAGTAGAAGCGTAGATGAGCGAAAAAGCTGAAATGTGGGACCGCTCAATATTATCAAGGAGTCTGAAGGATGTTAAACCTGCTCGGCATACTCGTAAGGGTGATCTCGGGGATCATAATCACGGCGCCCTCCCTCTGGATAGCGGGCAGGATGCTCGTGGGGGAGAGGAAGGCCAAGTTCGGCGACGCCCTCTGGATCGTGGCGCTGGGCATCATCGTCGAGGTGGGCATCAGCTCCGTCGTACGCACCCAATTCGCCAACCTGATCCAGCTCGTCATCTGGCTCTATCTGGTGAAGAGCTACTTCGAGACCGACTGGATAAGGGCGCTTATAATCTCCATAGTGGCGGTGGTCGTCTCCGTGGTGGTCACCCTAGGGCTCACCTTCGTCCTAGCAGTCCTGGGGATCTCACTGCTCTGAGGAAAGGGATCTAGATCGCCATTCGAGCTGAATTGTTTTCTTAAAACATATTATTTGTAAGCCCTAGTATGGTTCTGCAGTTGAAAATGAGGGAGTTTTAAGCCCGCTGCAGGGAGAACCCCGAGTCGAGCTTGCTGATGGCCACCGTGAACAGCTTCACGAGGTTCTCCAAGTCCCCCATATAGAAGGTCTCTACGGGGCTGTGGGAGTACCTCCTGGGCAGCGCGACCGTCGCAGTGGGGATTCCCGCCCTCGTCTTTGCCATGGCGCCAGCGTCGGTACCCCCGAACTGGAAGTTCTCCTGGTAGGGGATCTGCCCGTCCTCGGCAGACTCCATGAGCCAGCCCCTCACCTTGTGGTGGTGGATGACGTTCACACTCCCCCCGCCCTGCTCACCGTGGTGGATCGCAGGCCCCTTGCCTATCTCGTAGTAGATGTCCCTCATCTTCACCTCGGGCTGGAACCCGGCGGAGGTCGTGTCGATGGCCACTGCCATGTCGACGTCCAGGTCGTAGAGCACAGAGTAGGCGCCCCTAAGGCCGTTCTCCTCCTCTACCGACGCGAGATAGTAGACCGTCGCGGGGATGGGCTCCTCCTTGAGGGCGGCGGCGACGGCGATCAGCGTCGCCAAGCCTATCTTGTCGTCGAGGCCGGGAGCGGCGATCATGTCGTTGGCCAACTTCAGGAACGGGGCGTCCCAGACTAGAGGCGTGCCGATGCCTATCCCCAGCTCCTTCACGTCATCGCGGTTCCAGGCGCCGACGTCCACGTACATCTCCTCGATGGCGGGGACGGTGTTCCTCTCTTCAGGCGGCGTGACGTGGCCGGGCTTCATGCCGACGACCCCCCTCACTGTTCCCTTGGGGGTGACGAACCGTACGCGCTGACCCAGGTGCGCCCGGGTCATGGCACCGCCCAGCCTCCTGAACCTGATGAACCCCCTCTCGTCGACGTTGGTGACGACGAAGCCGACCTGGTCCATGTGGGCCTCCATGGCGACCTTGGGCGCGGACTTGTCCATGCCCCGCTGGACGGCGACAACGTTACCCCTGGGGGTGACGTGGACCTCGTCAACGAAGGGCCTCAGGGCCTCGACCATGTGGGCGATCATCGGCTCCTCGTACCCGGAGGGAGCGTCGATCTCAACTAGCTCAGAAAGGATCTCCTTCAATCCCATGCTTATCCTGATAGGTTGGCGCGATGATAAGATGAATCTATGGGTTCAAAGGAAAAAATAGGGGAAGGAGGACGGTCACCCGTCGACCTTGGTCATGGGCTGGCCGCAGCAGACGAGCTGGCCGGCCCCTGCCTCGATGACCTTGACCTTGTTTCCGCAGATCTCGCAGAGATAGACCTCGTTCACGGCAGTCATGTTGCTCAACAAGGATCTGGATAGTATGGAATTAAAAGCTTCAGTCTGAAAGTTTATCCATCGCCGAAAACTAGAGATAGCTGATTGTCATGAGCGAGTCGATCAAGAAGCTGAAGGAGGCGTTTGCTGGAGAGTCGCAGGCCAACAGGCTGTACCTAGCGTACGCAAAGAAGGCCGACGAGGAAGGGCTTACCCAAGTGGCGAAGCTCTTCAGGGCGACGGCGGACGCGGAGACGGTGCACGCCCACAACCACCTGCGCGTGGCGGGCGAGATTGGGATGACCGTGAGTAACCTGGACGACGCCATCAGTGGAGAGACCCACGAGTTCACTGAGATGTACCCCGAGTTCCTCGAGGTCGCAAAGAGGGAGAAAAACAAGCAGGCGGAGTGGAGCTTCAACGTCGCGAACCAGGTCGAGGAGATCCACGCAAGCCACTTCAAGAGGCTGCTTAACGCTCTCAAGAACAACGAGAAACTGCCAGAAGTCGACTACTACGTCTGTCAGATCTGCGGGAACACGGTGGAGAAGACGCCCGAGCGGTGCCCCATCTGCGGCGCTCCCAGGGCCAAGTTCACGAAGATAGATTAATGCCATTTTTTTTGGTGCGAGTTTTGAGGCTCTGGTCCATCCACCCTAGGTACCTCGACAGGAAGGGGCTCGGCGCCAACTGGAGGGAGGGGCTCCTCGCCCAAGCCGTGCTCCTCGGGAGGACGAAGGGGTGGAGGAACCACCCCCAGCTCAAAAGGTTCAAGGAGCACCCCGCGCCCATCGCGGCCATAGGATTCTTCCTCCTCAAGGTGCACGAGGAGGCGACCCGCAGAGGCTACAACTACAACCTCTCCAAGCTCGTGGAGCCCGCGGAGGATGTCCAGAGGGCTGAGATCACCGTAGGGCAACTCAGGTACGAGGCAGAGATACTCATGGAGCGGCTCATGAGAAGGGCGCCCCGCAAGTACGAGGAGCTACTAGAAATGGCGAAGGAACCGGGCTTCCCTGAACCGCACCCCATGTTCACGGTAGTGGACGGCGACATGGAGCAGTGGGAGAGCGGCTACTGGAAGAGCCAGACGGACTAACCTCGCTTCCCAGACGTTAAATCCTACATCATTGAATCTCATATCAGGTGCAACCATGGAACTCGACGTAAGTTACTTCTCGAGGCTGGTCGTCCAGCCCGTGATCGTCGTCTCGACGATCTCCCCCAACGGCGTCTCCAACGCCGCCCCCATCAGCTTTAACGCCCCCGTCACCACAGGTCCCGTGCCACTCTACGGCTTCTGCTGCGAGACGGAGCACGACACGTGGAGAAACATCAGTGAGAACGGGGAGTTCGTCGTCAACATGGTCGGGAAGGAGTTCGCCCCCATGATGAACGAGCTCGCCGCAGACCTCCCCTACGAGGTGAGTGAGATCGCCCACTGCGGCCTAACCGAGGAGAAGGCATCCACCGTCAGCCCCCCGAGGATAGCCGAGGCCTACGGCTGGATAGAGTGCAAGATGAGGGAGCACGTGAAGCTCTCGGAGAGGGCGGTCTGGATCATCGGCGAGGTCACCGCAGTCGCCGCGAAGGACGACGCCTTCGACGAGAACCTAAAGATTGAGAGGGCGAACCCCCTCCACCTAGTCACCGCCGGGGGCTACATCGCAGACATGCGCAAGATCACGAAAACGTGATTAGAACCTGAAGCATACTGAAGGTTGACATGAACGGATTCAACAAGTCACTCGTAGATGACTGGATAGAGATCTGGAATACCTACGACCTCTCCAAGGTGCCCATCCTCTTCCTCGACGACTCGGGGGTCGCGCGCGCACTACTATAGTACAATGGCGCTAACGATTAGGTGTCACACGTAATGACCTGAAGAAAGGATGATCCATAATCTTGTTTCTGAGGATATTTCATCCCTGAAGGTGGAAAAAACCTCTAAAAACAGAAAAAAACAAGCAAAATAGCCTTATCCAGGAAAAACGTTGCTGAAATCGTTAGAGAATCCTTATAAACCATTTTAAACACCTAAAGACAATCTCAGAGGAAACACCCATGAAAAGTAGAAGTCTCACCTGGTTGGTATACTCGATGATAAGCATAGGAAGCTTCTATATTAGCATGTTCTCTCTGACCAAGCTGATGGAGTTTCTGACAACTTTCAAGATAGTATACTAACCACTATACACGAACGTTATTATCCCTGAAAACGGGCGGGCACGCTATGATCATCTTGTTTCTGATCCCTGAACCTCGATACGGCAACCTCGCGCCCGCTGGCTAGAAGACGCCGAGATCGATGAGTTCGAGGGCTGCGCCATCGTGACGGCGATCTGGTGCTTCCAGAGGTGTGAGACGGGAGCGGTTCAGAGGGGGCCAGTCACGCTGGTCAACGTACCCGCAGGCGACAGGACTCGCATCGCCCACGCCAACTTCAGCAACTACTAATCCACCAATCAATTTTAATGGGTCCATTACAGAATTCTGTGAAAGGTGGCGCATGTGCCGAATAGGGACTTCGACGAGGTCTACCCGACCAACGACGAACTGAAGAGGTTCGACCCGAGGAACACGGCGTTCTCGCAGTACAGGAAGAAGCACGAGGGGGAGAGCCTCGGATACATCCAGGAGGAGACGGTGGTGGACCGGATGATGAAGGAGATACCTGGGTTCACTATCGTGGACTACGCATTCAAGAACGCCGCCGAGACCTACACGGGCCGCGGATTTAACAAGGGGTACTACTCCTGGTCCTCCCTCGGCGTCGCCAAGAAGCCCGACTCCGTGCCCAGGTGGGAGGTCTCCCCCGATGAGGCGAGTAAAGTCGTCACCAAGGCGGCGAAGTTCTACGGTGCCTGCACCGTCGGCTTCTGCGAGCTTGACAGGAGGTGGGTCTACTCTAACGTCCACGATGGGCGCCCCATCGTCTTCGAGGACGCCGTGGAGGGCTACGAGACCGAGGAGAAGGTAGTTATCCCCAACAGCCACAAGTACGTCGTGGCCATCGCCGTGCCAATGGAGTTCATTGAGAACAGCTACGCCCCTACCACCATCGAGGTCACCAGCAACATGGGCTACAGCAGGATGCACGTCACCGCCGGCTCGGTCGCCGAGTTCATCAGGGGCCTCGGCTGGTACGCCATCCCCTGCGGGAACGACACCGCCCTCAGCGTCCCCATCGCCATCCAAGCCGGCCTCGGACACCAGGGCAGGAACGGGAGGCTCATCACTTGGGAGAATGGCCCCCTGGTCCGTCTCTGCAAGGTATTCACCGACATGCCGCTGGCCCCAAGCCCGCCGGCTCCCGAGGGCATCATTGAGTACTGCGAAGTCTGCAAAAAGTGTGCCAGAGCGTGCCCCAGCGGCTCCATCCCCATGGGGTCGAGGGCCTGGGAGGGGCCGACGGAGGCGAACCAGAACGGCTCCTTCAAGTGGTACTGTGACGAGGAGAAGTGCTTCGAGTACTGGCACGAGGTGGGCACCGGGTGTAGCATCTGCTTCAGGGTCTGCAGTTTCACCAAGCAGAAGGGATTTATCCACGACGTGATCAAGTGGTTCATCAGGAACGTGCCCCAGCTCAACAGGTTCTGGGCGTACACAGACGATCTGCTCGGATACGGTAAGATGTCCGACCCCAAGGAGTACTGGGACAAACCCTACGAGCCTAGTTAAAAAAAAGGTTAGTTGAGGACTGTAAGCCCCGGGTAGAGGGGATAGTCCTTCACCAGCTCTAGGATGTCCTCCCTCACCGACTTGAGGTTCGCCTCGTCCTTGTAGTCCTTGATGACCCGGGCAATACACTCGGCGATGACCTTCATGTCGTCCTCCTTCATGCCCCTGGTGGTGATGGCGGGGGTCCCGATCCTCAGCCCTGATGGCCTGAAGGGGCTCGCCTCGTCGAAGGGCACCGAGTTCTTGTTCAGGGTTATCCCGGCCTTGTCCATGGCGTTCTGGATGGACTTGCCTCTGCCCCCGAGCCCACTGGGCCTCAGGTCAACGAGCATCAGGTGGTTGTCGGTGCCGTTGGTCACCAGCTTGACGCCCTCGGCCATCAATCCGTCGGCGAGGGCCTTGGCGTTCTTCACGATCTGCTTGGCGTAGTCCTTGAACTCAGGCTTCATCGCCTCCTTGAAGGCTACGGCCTTCGCTGCGGTGGTATGGTCGTGGGGCCCCCCCTGGAGCCCTGGGAAGACGGCGGAGTCGATAAGCCTCGCCAAGTTCTTCTTCGTGTCGGGGTGGTACTTGTCGTGGAGCCGGTCCTCCTTCCTGCACATGATCATGGCGCCCCTCGGCCCCCTCAGGGACTTGTGGGTCGTCGTCATCACGACGTCGGTGAAGGGCA
The DNA here is from genome assembly GCA_035527235.1 of Patescibacteria group bacterium. GTDB lineage: Archaea > Thermoproteota > Bathyarchaeia > TCS64 > TCS64 > BS750m-G28. The sequence continues at coordinate 13,727 of DATLAV010000047.1, forward strand.
GAGGCGACTCGTGGGCACCCCCCACGATGAGGCCGGCGATGTGGCTTATGTCGGCGAGGTGGTAGGCGTCGACCTCCTCGCAGATCTCTTGGAACTCCTTGAACTCCAGTTTCCTAGGGTACGCCGTGAGGCTGGAGATGATCATCTTTGGCCTCTCCTTGACCGCCAGCCTCCTCACCTCGTCCATGTCGATGTACTCCGTCTCCTTGTCGACGAGATATGGCACAGGAGAGTAGATGATCCCCGAGAAGTTGACGGGGCTCCCGTGGGTGAGATGCCCCCCGCAGCTCTGATCCAGCCCCATGAACCTGTCCTTGGGGTTCAGCAGCGCGAAGAAGACCGCCTGGTTCGCCGGCGACCCCGAGTAGGGCTGCACGTTAACGTGCTCAGCGCCGAAGAGCTGCTTCGCCCTGTCGATAGCGAGCTGCTCAACGATGTCCACGAACTCCTGACCGCCGTAGTAGCGGTTCCCGATGTAGCCCTCTGAGTACTTGTTGGTGAAGACCGAGCCCATCGCCTGCAGCACCGCCCTGGAGACGAAGTTCTCGGATGCTATGAGCTCGACACCGGTCTCTATCCTGTTGACCTCGTTGACGATGGCCTCGTAGACCTCCGGGTCCAAGCTCTTAAGATCGTTCATCCTCATAACCTATCTAACTCCAAATATCCATCCCGAGATATACTTGCGAGTTGATAAACGAGGGTTGGATATTTAATTGTGACACCTCCCGACGGGAGGATGATGATCGTTTTAGAAGTATAGGCAGGGCGGACCCGTCAGCCGAAGCCGTCCCTCGACAGGACCTCTGGCATCGGCTTCCTCCTGTCAGTCTCCTTGAAAGCGTTGCCACTGGGGTAGCCGAGGGGGGAGACCACGACGACGTCCCAGTCCTCCGGTATGCCGAGGAGCTCCTTCACCTTCTCGTTCTCGAAGTCCCCTATCCAGCAGGTGCCCAGGCCCTCCGCCCTCGCCGCCAGGATCATGTGGGTGAAGGCGATGGAGACGTCAACGAGGAAGGTCATCTCCCCCATGTAGCCGCCCCTGTTGTAGTTGACGTCCTGGCCGCAGGCGACGACCACCACCGGGGCCTCCCCGATGAAGCTCTGGTTGTTACAGATGGGCACCAGCCTCCCCCTTAGCCCGGGGTCGGAGACCAGGATGAACCTCCACGGCTGCTTGTTGCTCCCGGACGGGGCCATCCTCACCGCCTCCATCACCCTGCCCAGAACCTCCTCGGAGAGCATGTCAGGCTTGTAGGAGCGGACGCTCCTCCGGGTCAAGACGACATCGTAGAACTCCATTTTGAACAATGAACCGATGACCCATGGAACATAAAGGGATTATGGGTTGAGCCACCGCAGATCATTTAGGGATTGAAGTCGACCCCAGATTATGTCAAGTTCTCCCTACGTTTACCAGAAAGACAGGTGGATAGGCTCAGGAAGGGTCGACTGCGTCGCCGAGAACGGGATGGTCGCCTCGAAGCATCCACTCATCAGCAAGGCCGGGATCGACGCGTTGAGGAGAGGGGGCAACGCCGTGGACGCCGCCGTCGCAGCAGCCTTCATGGACTGCGTCGTGGAACCAGCGATGAACGGCCTCGGCGGAGAGGGCGTGATGGCCATTCACCTGGAGTCGGGTGAGAACGTCATCGTAGACTACGTGGGCCGCCCGGCTGAGAGCTCGACCCCAGACATGTACGAGCTGTCCGAGGACATGGAGCCGGGATGGATGGGCTGGCGGAAGGTGAAGGGCGAAGCAAACGTACGCGGTCACAGGGCGTGCGCGACCCCCGGGACGGTGGCGGGCCTCACGGAGGCGCTGAAGAGGTACGGCACTCTGAGCCTCGAGGAGGTCGTCGAGCCCGCCGCCAAGGTCGCGGAGGAGGGATTCCCCATGGGCTGGGCGACAGCCTCGGTCATCTTCAGGAGGATGAGGTTCTTCTCCCAGTTCCCAGAGTGGAGGCGGATCTACCTCCACGACGAGATGTGGCCCTATCTCCCCAACTTCTACACCACCGCCAAGCCCCAGAGGCTCGCAAACCCCGAGCTGGCGAGGTCCCTGAGGTCCATCGCCGTGGATGGGGCTGATGTGTTCTACGGGGGGTGGATAGCGGATGCGATAGCCGAGGAGATGGAGCGGGGTGGCAGCCTCATCACCTTGGAGGACCTCGCCAAGTACGAGCCCATCATCCACGAGCCGGAGCCGGGCAGCTACCGGGGCCTCGAGGTCGTCTACGACCCCACCCACTCGGGGACGACGATGCTTCAGACCTTGAAAATTCTGGAGGGCTACGACCTCACTTCACTCGGCTTCAACTCCCCGGAGAGGGTCCACCTCGTCGCCGAGGCCCTGGGTTTCGCGTTCGCCGACAGGTTCAGATACATGGGGGACCCAGGCTACGTCGACGTGCCCCTCAAAGCGATGGTCTCGGACAGCTATGCCGAGGAGATAAGGGAGCGGATCGACGTGGACAGGGCTGCCACTATCATGCACGGGAACCCGTGGCCCTACGAGCCCGAGTGCACCACGGCCCTCGCCGTCGGGGACGGGGATGGTAACCTTGTCTGCGTCAATCAGACCCTCGTGGACGGCTTCGGCTGCGGTGTCGTCATCCCAGGGACCGGCATCGTGATGAACAACGCAATGTACGGCCTCAACCCGGAATCCGGCTACGCCAACTCCATCGACGGGAAGAAGAGGAGGATCCAGAACGTCTGCCCCGCGGTACTGCTCAGGGATGGGGAGCCCTTCATGGCGGTGGGTGCCCCCGGGGGCAGAGCGATCCAGATGGCGGTCGCCCAGGTGATACTGAACGTCGTGGAGCACGGCATGGGGATCCAGGACGCCATCTCAGCGCCCAGGGTCTTCAGGGAAGCCCAGAGGGTCTTCGTCGACAACAGGTTCACCGAGGCCGTCAGAGAGGGACTGCTGGCGAGGGAGCACGACCTGGTCTGGCTTGAGAGGGAGATGAGGGGCTGGGCGAGGCCCGTCGGGGTTCTCGTGGACCCTGAGACCGGCATGCTTCACGGAGGGGTCCACTTCGACTTCACGGAGTTCGAGTCCACGGCCATCGGATGCTGAGAGCGCCATAAAAAAGGGATAGGCCCTCAGGGGGCCTGCTTCCCGAGGACCCAGCGCTCGAACCACTCCACGGGGCGTCTCCTGACGTCCATCTGGAGCCTGGGCTCCCCAACTCCATGGGGCTGCCGGGGGTAGATAACCATCTGGACGGGGACCCCCTGCTGCTTCAGCGCATTGTAGAGCTCCTTCCCCTGGCCCAATGGCACACGGGCGTCCTTCTCCCCGTGCTGTATCAGCGTCGGGGTCTTCACGCCGCCGACCTGGAACAGGGCAGAGTGCTTGGTGTACTCCTCGAACCTCTCCCAGTGGTTGCCGTGGAAGTAGTCAGGGACGAACCGGGGCACGTCGGTGGTACCGTTGAAGCTCATCAGATTGTTCACCCCGGCCCCTACGACGCTCGCCTTGAACCTGTCAGACTGGGTGATCACCCAGCTCGTCATGTAGCCGCCGTAGCTCCAGCCCATAACACCCATCCTCTTGGGGTCGGCGAGCCCCCTCTCGATAATGTGGTCGACGCCGGCCATGATGTCCTCGTAGTCGCCGCCTCCCCAGTCGTCGTAGTTGGCGAAGCGGAACTCCTTGCCGTAGCCGCTGCTGCCCCTGGGGTTCACTCTGAGCATCATGAAGCCCCTCTCGGCGAGGACAGCGGTGTTCCCGTGGTTCATGGGGGCGGCGTAGTAGCTCCTCCCGTAGACCCCGGTGGGCCCACCGTGCACCTCCACTACGAGGGGGTACCTCACGCCCTCCTGGTAGCCTAGGGGGTATGTCACAACGCCCTCTATCTCTTTCCCGTCCTTGGACGTCCACTGCATGACTCCGCACCTTGGGATGGCGTCGTGGGGCCAGTTCTCGGGCATTTTAGGTCTCAGAACGAGGCGCTCGGAGTCGTCATCGAGTACGTAGATCGAGTTGGGCGTCTCGAAGTCCTCAGCAGCGAACGCGATGAGCCCGTTTTGGCTGACTGTTGCGGCCTTCTTCCTCGTCTCGGAGGACGTGAGGGCATGACACTCCCCTCCGCTCACGGGGAGCTCGTAGATCTGCGTAGCAACACCCCATGACTCTGAGACGATGACGGCGTCGCTGTACTCCGACCATCCCACCAGGGTGCTCTGACTGTCCGGGGTTTGAGCTAGAGGCCTGGGCTCCCCGCCCTTGGTGGGGTAGAGGATGATCCTGCTGGAGAACGCCCAGACGGGTGGCTGGTCGCCCGTAGTGCAGGCGATCCATCTTCCGTCGGGAGAGATCTTGACGCCCCCTGACCAGGCGGAGATGAGGGCGATGTCCTCAAGATCCTCCGGCTTGTAGGGCTCCTCGACATCAGTCACAGCCTTCGCCAGCCTACTCTCAGGCCAGTCGTCTGCGAGGGGTGTGGGCTGGTGGAGGAGGGCGACGGTCCTCGAGTCGGGGAGCCAGTCGAAGTTGATGACCTGGAGTTTCCCGCCTGTCACCTGCTTGGGCTCGGAGGTCTCCTTCGGGCCTACGGTGAATGGCACTGTGTAGAGGTGGGTGCAGTCGTAGTCCTCGTGCCAGAGGTATGCGTCGTCCTTCGCCTTGCCGGACTTCTCCTTCTCCTCTGTAGTGGGCACCGTCATCAGGAAGCCAATCGTCTTGCCGTCGGGGGACCACTCGAGCCTGCTGACGCCGGACTTCTTGTTCGAGGTGAGTGCCCAGGCTTCTCCGCCCCTGGTGTCGATGGCGTAGACGTTGGGCTTCTCGTTCCGGGTGGAGATGAAAGCGATGTGCTTTCCGTCGGGGGACCACCGGGGGTAACTGTTGGCGTGCTCCCCCCGGGTCAACTGGAGGGTTTCACCGGTCTCCACATCGGCTATGTAGAGGTGGGTGATGTACTCGCTCCTCTCCTCCGTAAGCAGGGGCTCTCTCACCGTGTAGACGACGCGTCCGCCGTCGGGGGAGAGGAAGACCTCGTTGATGAGGGGGTAGTGGATCTGGTCCTCTATCCTCCATCGATACTCTCTATCTTCAGACATAACGTATCAGAGAGGTATCAGGCTCAGGACGGATAACACTAACGAGCGGAAAGGAAAGTCAAGCACGCATGCCCTAAAGCATGGCCCCGGCTTCCGTCAAGGTAACATGTTTTTACCATCATCAACCAAAGATAGGACCATGGCAGAGTACGACTGGTCCATCTACGACCGCGACTGGCTCGGCTACCCCCCGAGGAAGCAAGGGGAGATACTCATCAAGGAGCTGAGGCTCCAGGGGAACCCCGTCGCCCTCGCATGGTGGCCCGACAAGCTCATGCCCCCCCAGTTCGATGAGCACGTCTACGGGGGGCCCCTCAGGCTGGTCCACTGCCAGTTCATGATGAGGGCCCGGTGGAGGGGGGAGACGTACGTCCTCGACGGTATCAAGAGCAGACCCGATCCCCCGGTCTGCAACGGGGACGCCTACGTGGGCCTAACGGAGGTCTCTGACGACCTTATGACCGGCGCCTGGAGCGCAAGGACGAACCCCGCCAGCGGGGAGCCCGCTATCCCACGCATCTACGGCATACCGGTCGCCGCGAAGAGGAACCTACTCCACGACTACACGATGGTACCCCCGAACGTCCGATACCTCGGCATCGCGCCCCTCAGCGACTGCCCCTTCGACCCCGACGTGGTAGTCCTCTTCGGAAACCCCAAGCAGATGACCTACACCTGCAGGGCCCTCCAGTGGTGGAGCGGGATAACTCCGAAGAGTCTCACGGGTCCGGGCACCTGCTCCTCAAGCTGGGCGGCGGCCTACATCAGCGGTGAGCCCAGGTACACCCTCGGCTGCTTCGGGGTGTTCAGCATCATGGGGATGAACCCCAACCATGTGAGCCTCAGCATCCCCAGCGAGATGATGCCCACCCTCTGCAGCGTCCTGGAGCTGTGGCAGGAGAAGGGAAGGCCGCTGTTCTACGAGGCACCTCCCGACGAGGCGAGGGAGTTCGTCAAGGCTCCCAGCGACGGCGAGTACACCAAGGAAGACTTCCTGAAGCCCAGGTACGTATCCTGGGACGTGAGGTTAGAGGAGCCCTACGAGTCATGGGCTGAGCGGAGGAGAAGAAAGGGACTCTACGTCCCCCCGTCTCCTGAGTGACATCTCTCCTTCTAGTTGTCTCCCTTTTCTCGGAGGGCTTTCAGCAGCACCTCGGGGGTTATCGGTAGGTCATGGACCCTGGCGCCCGTGGCGTTGTAGACGGCGTTCCTGACCGCCGGGGCCATGGGTATCACCGCCATCTCTCCGATGCCCTTGGCCCCGTAGACGGAGTTGGGGTCCACTGGCTCCACGATTATTACCTCCATCTCCGGCATGTCCTGGGCACGGAGGACCCTGTAGTCGAGGAAGTTGTTGTTGAGGGGCGCCCCCGTCTCTGGGTGGAGCTGAAGCACCTCGGTCAGGGCGTAGCCAATACCCATCTGCATCCCCCCCTCAAGCTGCCCCTCCACCGACCGGGGGTTGATGGCCCTACCGACGTCCGAGGCCGCTACCATCTTAAGCACCCTCACCTGGCCGGTCTCGGTGTCCACCTCGACCTCGGTGAAGGCAGCGCCGTAGGGCGGGATGAACGTGGGGACATTGTACGTGGCCTTCGTGATGATGACGTTCTCGCCACTGTGGAAGGCGTCGGGGTGGTTCAGGGTTTCCTTGAACGTGAGGCCCTGCTCAGGCACGTCCTTGGCGAAGACGACGCTCTCCCTGGCGTCCAGCTTTCCGACGGGGATGCCCATGATGCCTGAGGCAAGCTCCAGGAGTCTCCCTCTCATCATCTCTGCCGCCATCTTGACTGCCCCGCCCGTCTCCTGGGTGCTCCTGCTGGCGGCCGTCGTGGTCCCCCAGGGGGTGACCGATGTGTCGGCAAGGGTGACGCTGATCTCGTCCAGCCTCCCTCCCAGGGCCTCCGCTGCTATCTGGGCCATGATGGTCCTCAGCCCCTGGCCGATGTTGGGTATCCCGAGGAGAAGGTGGAAGGAGCCGTCGACGTTGACCTTGAGGACGGCGTTCCCCACGGAGCGCTCGGTGCTCTTCAGCATGGGGGCGTAGTGGCTGTAGCAGGCTATCCCTATGCCTCTCCTCTTGACTCCCCCCTCAGAGCCGGGGACCCTCTGACGCCTCTCCCAGCCTATGGCCTCCCTCCCCTTGATGACGGCCTCCCTGAGGCCGCTGCTTGTCACGGGCTTGTCGTTGAGGGGGATGATTTCCCCGACGTTGAGGGCGTTCTTAAGCCTGAACTCCACCGGGTCCATCCCAATGGCGTAGGCTATCTCCTCCAGCTCCGACTCCATGGCGTAGTGGATGGGAGTGCTCGTGTAGCCCCTCATGGCCCCGGAGGGAGGCGTGTTGGTGTAGACTCCGTAGCCTTCGTACTTGATGTTGGGGCACCTGTAGAGGAGGGTCATGTAGCTGGCGGCCCTGCTCGCCATGATGGCCCCCCAGGCGTACGCGCCCACGTCCACGATGGCCCTGATCTGCCGGGCAACCAAGGTGCCATCTGAGTTCACCCCGGTCTTTGTCTCGAAGATACAGGGGGAACGGGTTCGGGTTGTGTGGAAGACCTCCTCCCTTGACAGCCTGAGCATCACGGGCCTCCCCGCGTTCCTCGCAAGGAGGGCGACGACGATCTTCTCAGCGCTCTCGTACTTCCCTCCGAAGCCCCCGCCGACGTACTAGGGGACGATGAACCTGATCTTGCTCAGGGGCATCTGGAATGCCTCGGAGAGGCTGTCCCTTATCATGAAGGCGGTCTGCTCGCTGCTCCACATCGTGAGGTTGCCATCCCCGTCCCAGGACGCCAGCATGGCGTGGGGTTCCAAGGCGCAGTGGCAGACCCTCTGGGTGGTGAACCTGCCCTCGAAGACGTGGTCAGCCTCCTCGAAGCCCCTCTCGACGTCCCCCCACTCCTGGACAGAGTGCTCTAGGACGTTCCCGTCCACGTCGTCCCTCTCAGGATGGATCACCGGCGCATCCGCCGCCATGGCCTCCTCCATGTCGAAGACGGCGGGGAGGACCTCGTACTCCACATCGATGAGACCCAGAGCCTCCGCGGCGACCTCCTCTGAGACGGCTGCCACGGCCGCGACCCTGTCCCCGTGGTACCTCATCCTGTCGTCGATGCCGTACTCCCGGGCGCTACCGTGGGTGACCGTGTAGAGGATCTTCGCCTCCTCGTGGGTGATGACCGCCCTGACGCCGGGAAGGACCTCGGCCCTGCTTGTGTCGATGGCCTTGACGTTGGCGTGGGCGTGGGGGCTCCTCAGTATTTTAGCGTAGAGCATCCCGGGGAGCTTCATGTCGACCGTGTACTCCGCCGTACCGGTGACCTTCTCCCCGGAGCCCTTCATCTCCACGGATCTCCCGACGATGGTGAGCTCGTCGTCCATCCTAGTCGCCCCTCCCCGAGACGGACATCACCGCCTCAACTATATTCTTGTAACCCGTGCACCTGCAGAGGTTCCCCTGGAGGGCCTCCCTCACAGCATCCTCAGCGGGTTCCGGGTTCTCGTCGAGTAGGGCCTTGGCGGACATAATCATCCCTGGTGTGCAGAAGCCGCATTGGACAGCGCCGTGCTCTATGAATGCCCTCTGGAGGGCGTGGCGTTCTCCGCCCTTCTGGAGGCCTTCGATGGTCTCGATCTCCTTCCCCTCGGCGCTCACGGCGAGGACGAGGCACGACGGAACCGCCTTGCCATCCATGATGACCGTGCAGGCCCCGCACTCCCCGTTCCCGCAGCCGTTCTTTGCACCCGTGAGGCCGAGGTCCTCCCTCAGCACCCTGAGCAGGGTCCAGCCAGGCTCGACGTACACCTCGCGGGGCTCCCCGTTGACTTTGAGAACGATCTTCACCTTGTCAACCATCATCTCAGCCCTCCTTCGCCCTCTCCAGGGCCCTCCCAATACACCTCTTGACCAGGACCTTACATGCCTCCCTCCTGTACTCAGAGGAGGAGCGGACGTCACTGATGGGTTTGATCTCCTCCGATGCCGCCTGCGCGGCCTCCACGATGAGGGCCTCATTAACCCTCCTCCCTCGGAGAAGCCCCTCCGCATTAGCAGCCCGCATCGTCGTCGGAGCGACGGAGCCCAGTGCGATCCTGACATCGCTACAGACGTCGTCCTCGACCAGGGTGAGGCGGACAGCGACGTTCACAAGGGCGATGTCCACGCTGCTCCTGCCGATCTTTTCGAAGGCCGTCCCAGTGCGGGGGGGCTGGGGCGGAATACTGATTTCGATGAGCATCTCGTCCTCCTTCATGACGTTCTCCCTGACGGAGACGAAGAACTCCTCGAGGGGGACATCTCTCTCCATCCTCAAGCTGGCTATTTTGACGCTCGAGCCCAGCACGATGAGGGGGGTCGCCATGTCCGCCGAGGGGACGGAAGTGCAGAGGTTCCCCCCGATCGTGGCGAGGTTCCTGACGTTCTTGTGACCGAACTGGTTCGCCACTTCGGCGAGTACGGGGCAGTGACCCTTGATTTTACCGGATGTCCGTATGCTCTCCAAGGTCGTCAGTGAGCCGATCCTCAGACCCCCTCCATCCCCCTCGATGTAGTCTAGGGGTAGAGAGGTGATGTCCACGAGGCATTCGACCTCGGGCCTCTTAACGAGGAGGTCGGTGGCACCTGCGATGATCCTCGCTCTTCCCCCGAGTTTTGAAAGCAGGGAGACGGCTTCATCTACAGAATCGGGCTTGTGATATTCTGACGGCCTGAACACGCCCGTCATGGATGATGCCCCTGGCACTTGGAGTGAATCCAGAAAAAGGGTATGCGATGCAGTTCGTGCACGATCTCCATAGAGATAATGCTGACGGATGTATTATCTTAATTTTTTCTGAGGGATATGTGTGATAGCGTTGACGACATGCACTGGTTTTCAGCGTTAGGCTTTCGATGGCGCTAGGGTCAGGGGTAATACCCCCTAACGTAGTCGGTCACAGTCATGAACTCTACGTCGGGGAGCCCCTTCACGTAGCCTATCAGCTTCTCCAGCGTGGGCATCCTTGACGGCCTCCCCGTCACCTGGGGGTGGTTGGTCAGGCAGAAAACCGTCCCGTCCCTGTAGCGGGAGTCGAACTCCATCCTCCAGACCGAGACCACCTCGTCGACGGGGGTGCCCCAGTCGAAGTAGAATGGCCAGTCGTCTAGGTTGTAGGCGACGGGTATCTCCAGCAACCCCGACTTTTTCCCGTCGATGACGTTGTAGAAGGGCTCCTCGGCGCCCATGTGGTCGCTGTTCCAGATGAATCCCAGGTCGTCGAGGACCCTGTGGGTACGCTTGGAGGGCCTCCAGCGGGGCGTCCTGTGCCCTAGGGGCGGCTCCCCCGTGAACTCCGCGAGGATCTCCCTCGTCTTGACGATGCCCTCCCTCTCCTCCTCGGGCCCCAGGGCGTTGTACCCCCTGTGGGTGTACCCGTGGACGGCGACCTCGTGACCCCCCTCGACGATGGCCTCCACCGCCTCAGGGTAACGCTCAGCGGTGCACCCCACGACGCAGAAGGTGGTCTTGACGTCCTCCCTCTTGAGGAGGTCCAGTATCCTGTAGACGCCGACACGGGGCCCATACACCCCCTGGGTGGTCCAGTAGGGAATGCCGGGTTGGATCTCCTCGTACGCCGTCTCGCCGTCCAGGTCGAAGGTGAGGAGAACCGGGAACTTATCAACCATCATGATCACTCCGTAAGGGGAAGCTTGAGGTACTCCCAACCTTCCTTCAGCAGCTGCCTGTGGTCCTCCGTTGTGGTCCGTTTGCTCCTGTTCTTCACCGTGGATCTCGTCTCGTGTTCAATGATCGCATAGATGACCAGCTTGTTCCCTGGTAAAACAACCATAATTGACACATTAGAGGATGGGTGCCCCGGATATATTTATGAGATATTGCGCGAAAAAGTTGGACGCGGGCGCTCCGGTCACGGGACACCTCTTAAAGCCCTAGGGATTCTTTCATTATCGATCTAATTGAGCAGAAGCTATCTTGAACTGAGTAGCGACGAGGTGGAGCACGCCCTCGCGCTGCACGAGGAGAGCATCGTCATCGACTCCAGCACCGTCGCCTTCATCCACAGCGTCGGCGAGGACATGATGCTGGACGACATGCTCAAGGGCGGCGTCACCGCCAGCAACGCAACAGTCTGCATGCAGAGGACCCTGAGCGAGGCGATGAGCGAGGTCGCCGGCTACCACGACTGGGCTGAGAAGAGGAAGGAGAAGACTGTCATAGTCCGCTCGGCGGAGGACATCAAGAAAGCGAAGAGGGAGGGCAGGCACGGCATCATCCTGGGCCCCCAGGACAGCGCCTTCCTAGAGGGGAAGACCCGGTTCCTCGACATCGCCTGGGAGATGGGCGTCAGGATCATCCAGCTCAGCTACAGCTGGAGGAACGAGGCCGCCGACGGTTGCTGGGAGCCCAAGGACGGAGGGCTCAGCGCCTTCGGCGTCAGGCTCGTCGAGGCGATGAATAAGAGGGGGATGCTCATCGACCTGAGCCATGTTGGCGACGTCAGCTCCATGGAGGCGATAGAGCTGAGCAAGACTCCTGTCAGCTTCACCCACGTCTGCCCCAGGGCCACGACGTCCCGGGACCTCAGCCCCTACGCCATCTGGTCGGGGGGCGAACGCTTCGTGAAGATCGCCCTCGGCAGGGGGAGGACCGACGAGGCCCTCAAAGCCTGCGCCGAGAAGGGAGGCATGATCGGCGTCACCCCCTTCTTCGCCAAGAAGGCCGGGCCCACCACCCTCACCGACGACCTGATGGACCAGGTCGACTACGTCGTAGACCTCGTGGGGGCCGAGCACGTCGGCTTTGGCAGCGACCTCGACTACAGGAACTCGGTGACCCGGGGCTGCTACATCTGGAAGTACCCCGAGAGGGTCGACGTCACATACCACACCCCCATGGACAAGACCTGGGGATACGGATGGATGGAGCACACGCCCAACTTCACCAAGGGGCTCGTCGCCCGGGGCTACAGCGACCAGGAGATCAGGGGGATCCTCGGCGGCAACTGGATGAAGCTCTTCAGAGAGGTTTGGGGTGGGTAACAATAAGAGAATGACAATACAGTCACCCCTCCCTTTTCTTCACCCCGGTTTTCTCCTAGAACCATTATGCTCTACCGTTGAAGCCTCGATGAGAGCAGGGATAGAGTAACTTCGTCACCGTCAAGGCAGTGTGGCTGTTCTTGGCCCCGTGAACCATGTGAGGTCCCCCTCATGGTCCACCTGACCGTACTGCCAGCAGCCTACCTCGCCGTCTTTCACGCCGTATCCGTAGATCCCCCAGATCACAGTCTCCCTGTCCCCATTCTCATCAAGTTTACACCACCCAGTGGCCCCATTATACGCCTCGCAGATGGATGGCAACTCCTCCTTGATGGCCTCCACGTCGACGGAGTACGTCTCGATGACCGCCCTCGCTAAAACAGATGCTACGTCGTAGGAGCAAGCAGTGTAAAAGTCAAATGATTCTCCCGTGAGGCTCTCGTACCGTTCTTGGAGGCTAGAATAGACCTCGGTGTCCGGCGTGGTGGGCATCGGACTGTAGATCTTGAACTTGGAGGCTTCCTCCGGGACCTCCTCCAAGAAGTGCTCGCAATTAGCGATCCCCTCCGAGTCATACCAGGTCGCATTGAATAGGTTGGGGAAGTCTGCTGCTTGCTGTACCATGGTTGTAGATTCGGAGAAGCTTAAAATTAGTACAGCGACTCCGTTTCGACCATATGCCAGCACAGCATCGCTCAGCGCCTCCTCGGCTTTATTGAGGTAGAAGCCGAACTCCGTGGACTCACTGGGATACTTGATGTCCTCTAGGATGTGGCTGCCAAGTCCTGTGAATGTTGGCTCGAAAACATCGTAGATTCCGTCTGACCACGAATCTGCCCTCCGGAGCACTACAACCGCTTCGACCCCACGGCTCTCCAGAATCTGGGCGATGACCGGCCCCTGTCTGAGGTCGGTGGGGCTCATCCTGAACAGGTTGTCCCCGGGAAACGCTGGGTGTGGAGAAGTACTACTTGGGCTGAATAAGAGGATGCCACGGTCGTTGCAGTAGGGGAGGGAAGCACAGGCTTGGCTGCTCCACATGCCGCCTATGATCATATTAACGCCTTCGGCGTAGAGCTCCTGCACGGTCTCCAAGTGTGCTGCCGCCTGTCCCTGCGCGTCTCGCACATCGAAGCTGAACACCAGGTCGCTTCCCAGCATTCGCGCGTACGCGTTCACGTCTTCCTCGATGATCTCCGTGACATATTTCTCAGACAACTCAAGGTTGGCTGTCACGTCGGAGATAAAACCGATCTTGACGATGCCCTCATCGAAATATTCCACTGAGGTCCGGATCCGTATCGGCTCACCCGAAGTTTCAGCCGGTTTCAGCTGTACCTCCACGAGGTTCCTTAGCTGCGCAATCATCTCGTTGGCGTCCGCGATCTCCTGACTCAGCTCGTCAACCTGATCCTCGACTGCCGACAGTTGGCTCGAGATCCGGTTTAGGTTAATAGAAGTGTAGGCTGCTACACCCGCACCGATGAGAAGCATTACGAGGACTAAGGATATGGTGGAGGTTCGTGCGTTTATCAGTGTATTGAAACCGGGTCGAAATATATGTTTATTTGTAAATAAATATTTACAAAGGTGTGAAACTGGACATTGATAAAATTGTTTTATACTGATTTTCCGTTATCTTAAGGGATAATTATGGCTAGAAGTTACCTTGAACTCAGCAAGGACGAGGCTGAGCACGCCATGGCCCTCCACGAGGAGAGCGTCGTCATCGACAGCAGCGTCGTCGCGGTCATCGACTACGTCGCCGAGAACATGTGGCTCGATGACGTCACGAAGGGCGGCCTGACGGCGACCAACCTGACCGTCTGCATGGGTCGGGACTTCACCAGAGCCCTTAAGCAGCTCATCGAGCACGACGAGTGGGCCCACAGGAACGGGGAGAGGGTCCTCCTCGTCAGGAAGGCGGAGGACATCGAGAGGGCGAAGCGGGAGGGCAAGCACGGCATCATCTACGGCCCCCAGGACAGCATGTTCATCGAACGGGACGTCAACCTCCTGAAGGTCGCCCACGACCACGGCCTCAGGATCATGCAGCTCACCTACAACTGGCAGAACGAGGTGGGCGCCGGATGCCGGGAGGAGAAGGACGCCGGCCTCAGCCTCTTCGGGGAACGGGTCGTCGAGAGGATGAATGAGCTGGGAATCCTCATCGACCTCAGCCACACCGGGGACCAGACATGCTGGGACGCCATCGAGCAGAGCAGGGACCCCGTCAGCTTCACCCACATCATCCCCAGGAGGAGCGCCCCAAAGGAGATGGGAGGATACGCCGCCTGGGCCACCCGGAGCACCAACCTCTGGGGCGACTTCTACAAGTACTCGCAGCAGAGGGGGAAGCCCGACGAGATGATGCAGGCGTGCGCCGAGAAGGGGGGAGTCATAGGGATCACCCCATTCTTCGCTAAGAAAGTGGGGGACAGCACCATCACAGACGATACCCTCGACCAGCTCGACGAGACAGTGGATATCGTCGGCGTCGACCACACCGGCTTTGGCTCAGACCTGGAGTTCCCCAACAGCATCACCAGGGGCTGCTTCATCTGGAAGAATCCCGACAGGATTGACGTAGACTACTTCACCCCCATGGACAAGACCTGGGGATACGGCTGGCTGGAGCACATGCCCAACCTCACCAAGGGGCTCGTCGCCCGAGGCTACTCAGACCAGGAGATCAAGAAGATGCTCGGCCATAACTGGGTGAAACTCTTCAAGAGGGTCTGGGGCGGATAGTCCACCCCATATTTACTCAAGTTTTCTCGTCTCCTATTTCCAGAGAGCACCCTTGTGACGCATACGAGTTACTCGGAACGTTAAACTCTTCACCGGGAACCTCATCGCAGATGCTGGAATAGGGGAAACTATATGCGTTGACCATCCCCCCGGATTGCCTGCTGACGTCAACACGCCCAAGATTACAGGCAGCGGTTAGCAGAAAGAGGTAAAGACTTCGTCAGCACCGGATGAAAACCCATTTTCGCCCATCGTCATCATGATAACCGGAAAGACATTGTCAGAGTACTACTACATGATCATAGGGGCCTTGGTCGCTACACCCTTCGTGTACGTGGCGTACAAGGAGCTGGGTAAACGAAGAGCCCGGGTCATCCCTGAGAACACCCTCCCGCCCGTAAAGTTGGACACCCCTGTAGTGCCGTCCGAGCTCGACGTCGTGGTTGAGCCCCAAGGCGACGAGGATGAGACGCCCCTCGCCGTGCTTGATGACATAGAGGAACTACCCAACCTGGGGGACCTCAAGGGAGTCGGTCCCAAGTACAGGGAGCTCCTAGAAGCGGCGGGCTTCGGGGACATCAGGGAGCTGGCCGAGTACGACACCGAACAACTCGTCGTCAAGATCGCTGAGACGAACGACAAGGTGGGCATCGTGAGGCAGACCCCTCCAAAGGCGAAGATAATCGGATGGCAGCTGAGCGCCAAGAACCTCATGCTCTAACGACACTCCCCTTTTTAAATTAAAACAGATATGAGCAAGGGACCATTGCATGATCACTAGGTTCCAGCCTAGGTAGTATCACAAGCTCACGGAGATCTTCACTGACCTCGACTACAACCTCCAGATCAGATCGATCCTTGAAAGACGGACACGGGAAAGGGAATCGATCGTTCTCTAGTGGAAGAGGACGACGCGTTTAAGACCTTCGCCTCGACGTGAGATGGCTTAACCTGTCGCCGTGAAAACCATAAAAAAGTGTAAAAAAACTTAGCTAAACTAAACTCAATCGTGCCCGTGCACGAATGTCCTGAGCTAGTACCTTCTCGGTGGCCTGTGCTTTTCGAAGCATTCGCGACAGTATACCGGCCGGCCCTCTGTAGGCTGGAAGGGAACTTCACATTCCTTCCCACAGTCAGAGCAGACTGCTTTATGCATCTCTCTGGGGCCACGGTCGTATCCACCGCGCCTTTCTCTATAACCCATTACTTTCACTCCTTTTCTATCTAGTAGCTCAGGACGCTTGGTAGAATCCCAAGATACCGAGTCGGAGTACGCATACTTGCTTTTAAAGTTATGTCTCAGGATCCATTTATAAATAGGAAAATCTTCTAAACAAGGTCCCCCGAGTAGGAGGGTGAGTCGATTCCCATGAGCCCAATTGTACTGATACGCCACGGGGAGGCGGAGCACATGGTCACGGACCTGACCGGAGGGTGAACGGACTCCCACCTGACGGACCTGGGGCGACGGCAGGCGAGGTCGACGGCTGTCAAGCTTAAGGGAGAGCTACGCGGCAGGAATTGCACCATCCTCTGCAGCGACCTGAGCCGGGCGAGGGAGACCGCCGAGATAATCGGAAGTGAACTTGAGGTCAAGCCCATTCCCCACGGAGAGCTACGGGAACTGAACAACGGGATCGCCGTCGGCCTCACCGCGGAGCAGGCGAAGCCCCACTTCAGGGGACCCACACACCCCCACCTCGACTGGCAGCCCTACCCGGGAGCCGAGACCTGGCGCATGTTCCACAACAGGGTGGCCGGGTTCATGGACGAGCTTGAGCTGGACGGCGACGAGCCCGTTATCATCGTGGCCCACGGCGGAACGATCATCACCGCGATCAACTGGTGGCTGGGCCTCGACATAGAGACCATCGAGAACGTCACATACAAGACCTCACCCGCCGGTATAACCGTTCTGGACACGAGCACCTTCGAGGAGCACAGGCTAAGGCGCCTCAACGACGCCTCTCACCTAGTCAACGAGGGGCTTCTTGAGGAGAAGGTGCTCTGATCAGGGTTGTTCAGGGTCCTTGATGCCGAAGACCAGGACCAGTATGCCAATGGCGGAGATGAACATCGATATCGGGAAGAGCAGCCCGATCCCGAAGTTCCCTATCAACGTTGCGGCTATTATGGGCGAGATCGCGCCCACGATGCTCCCAGGCAGGAACAGCAGCGAGTAGCCGAGCCCCCTCTGGTTGCTCGGGGTCAGGCCGGCTATTAGTGTCGAGCGGGCGGCCATGCCGAGGGTCCCGGAGAACCCGTAGAGGATGTAGACCAGGATAAAGGGAAGCCCCCCGGGGACGACGGCGACGAGTCCCAGCATGCAGAGGCTCAGGATCACCGAGACCGTTAGCCACTTCTTGTTCCCGACCTTGGAGGATATCACCCCACCCAAGGGTGAGGAGACGAGGCCCGTCAGCGAGGTCAGCCCGTAGATGAATCCCATCTGTCCCGTCGAGAAGCCCTTCACGTCGACGATGATAATGGGCATGAAGGTGCCTACCATCTGCGCCGCAATGGACCTGATGGCGGTGTAGATGAGGAAGATGGCGAGGGCCTTGGTCAGCAGCGATGTGGGACCGTCCTGCACCTCCGGGCTCCCCATCTCGGGTCGATTATCGTTCTCCTCGAACTCATCATCGCTCAGCCTAAGGGAGAGCAGTGTCCCGAGCATGATCGGCACTGCCCAGAACAGGTAGACGTGCCTCCAGTTCAGGCCAAAGTTACCCAGGAAGAGGCTCAGCGTCAGGGGGCCCAGGGACATGCCGAAGGTCCCGCCCGCACCGTGGATGCCCAGCGCCTTGGGCCTGTCACCCCTCTTGAAGAGGCGTGTGATGTAACTGTAGGCGGCCGGGTGGTAGATCGTAGTGTTCAGATAGACGAGACTGACGGCGAGTATGAGCATGAAGGGGTTGGCCGCGGAAGCCGCGAGGAGGCTCCCCGCGACGGCGACGACGAGGCTCACGATGAGCATCCGTTTCGAGCCGAACCTGTCGGCTAGGAGTCCGAAGGGGATGGAGAACACTGCCTGACAGAGCGGCGGAATCGCGGCGATCACCCCGAGTTGCTGGATGCTGAGGTTGAACTCCTCCCTTATGATGGGGAACGACGCCGTGTAGAGCCTGCCGAAGACGTGTGTGAGGGTATGGGTTAGCGCCATCACCAGGAGACCGTAGCTGAGAATGTTCGACTTCTTCGCTGATGTCTCACTCGCCAATAAGTAGCCCCCGGATACTCAGGGGGAGGGAGCCTTGGACTATAAGAAAGTTACTAGGGGTAAAAGGGGGGAGAAAGGTCAATAAGTCCGGGAGACGTAGGCGACGAACTTCGATTTGTCCCCACAGATGATGCAAGGTCCGTCGGGCTCCTTACCCCCCTCCCAGAGGGTGCCCCTTACCTCTCCGGCGACCTGATCTTTGATCTGAAACGCGCAGTCGGGATCCCCGCACCAGTTTACCCTGACGATCCTTCTCTCGTCCATGGCCTCCTTGAGCTCGTCTAGGTCGTAGGCGTCGACGAGGGCTTCCTCGAGTCGCCTCCTGCTCCTCTCGGCGAGGTTGCTCTGGATGCCCTGGAGTAGCTCGCGGACGGAGTCGACCAG
>DATLAV010000048.1:0-4937 GCA_035527235.1 Patescibacteria group bacterium
GGACACTTCGGCTTCCTTTCCTTTGTGAGGGGTGGTTCTCTAGCTTGACGTCTTGTCGACGGTTGGAGCCCAGTTATTTCGTCAGGGATTTAGTCATTTTCAGAGATGTTGGTAGATCTCATCGAAGACGACCGATACTCCCTCTAGCTATGCTAATCACGAATGATCAGAAATAGAGAGTGTAACCTTTAGAGTAGAGAAAGGTGAAATGAACGTTCTTTGGTATGGAAAAAGGGTTAGAGGATGACCCTGGCGTCAACGATTCTGGCGCCCTTCTCGTAGACGAGAACCGGATTCATGTCGAGCTCCTTGATCTCCGGGCACTCCTCGAGCATCTTTGAGGTGGCCAGGATGGTATTGACGATGGTCTCCTGGTCGGCCTTGGGCATGCCCCTGGCTCCCTCAAGGATCTTGTAGGCCTTGATCTCCTTCACCATCTCCTCGGCGTCCGTCTTGGTGATAGGTACGATGCGGAAGCTGACATCCTTTAGGATCTCGACGAAGATGCCTCCTAGGCCGAACATGATGGTGGGTCCAAAGGTCGGGTCATTCGTAGAGCCGATGATGACCTCTGTGCCGTTCGGAGCCATCTCTTGGACGAGGATGCCTGTAATCTCGGCGTCAGGCACGTGGGCCTTCACGTTCTTGAGGATCTGATTGTAACCCTCCCTGAGAGCCTTCTCGTCCTTGATATTGATGAGCACACCTCCGGCGTCGGACTTGTGGAGGACCTGCGGGGAGACTATCTTGAGCACGATGGGGTAGCCTATCTTCTCAGCCGACTTCACGGCCTCCTCCTCCGTCGTTGCGACGGCAATGGCTGTAATGGGCATACCGTAGTGACCGCAGAGGGCCTTGGCCTCATGCTCGAAAAGGAAGTCCCTCCCCTCGGCCTTGGCCGTCTCGAAGATCTTGGTAACTGCTTCATCTCTCATCAAGCATACACCTGATTGAATCCTATAGGTCATTCATTCTATGCTTTTAAAAATATAGGCTGTTTAGGCGTGCGTTCCTCTCCGTGGGATCGTAAATCTCTTAACGTCAATGGCATGTGGATAAGTTGTGATTGGTGATACAAGTTGCTGACGGGATACCAGATAACGCTGCTGAATATAGCGATCTTCTTCGGGCAGTTTCTGATCACGGCGACTGCCTTGAACTTCCAGTACGGCAACGCGGGGATCCCCAACATGAGCAACCACCTATCAGTAGCCGTGGGCGCCTACACCGTCAGCTCGATCATCTTCCGTATTAGCATGTGGGTCGTAGGCTCCTCGGGCGTCCAGTGGGTGGCGGGATGGGTGAGCGGCAACCCCTATAACGCGTCCAGGATCACCATATTCATGAGGACTCACCCCTATCTCGGGATAAGCCTGTATCTTCTCTCCATCGCTATGGCCCTTTTGGTCGGGTCACTTCTCGGGGGTTTCATCGCTGTGATAAGCGGGAAGCTGAGGGCCACCTATCTCATGATGTTCCTCTACATCATAGCGAACGCGGGTAGAGTCATAGCCGCCAACAATGAGTGGATAGCCTGCGGAACGCTTGGCTCTTTCGTCCCCAACTTCCTCTCTTGGTATCCCGGGGAGAACATGCTCATAATAGGACTCTCAACGCTGCTCGTGGGGATGAGCATGTACCTCATCATGCGAAGGATGCAGCAATCCCCCTTCGGCAGGCTCATGAGATCGGTGAGAGAGAACGAGTGGACTGTGATGAGCATTGGGAAGAACATCACGAAGATCAGGAGAGATGTCATGATGTTCAGCTCAGGGATCATGTCGGTGACGGGCGTCCTGATGGCCTTCTACTACAACTTCGTGCAGTCCAACATATACGACGCGACGACCTATACGGTGTGGCCCTGGCTCATGATCACGATAGGGGGTACAGGAAACAACTTGGGAACGCTGGTCGGTGTCATCGTTGGCGTTGGCTTGCTGAAGGGCTTCTCAACCTTCAACCTTGTATTCGGACAGTTAATCGCGAGCACTGGTAGAGCCGGGCAGATAATGATGTACGAGGACCTGCTTCTCGCAACTCTCCTGGTGCTTTTTCTATCTCGTAAGCCCATGGGTTTGGTGCCTGAGAAGCAGCACTACATACCGGGGATAAATTATAAGGGGATCGTCCTAGGTAAGGAGTCCGAGGATTCGTAGCCTTCGTCCAGCTGTCTCCTTATCCAGGCCCCGAACTGTTTGAGTACAGGGTTCGGGGTGGCCACCACTGGTACGTCCATGACTCCGACCTTAAGGACAGGGGCGAACTCCGGCATGCTCGCGAACATGACGCTGACCCAGTAGATCCTGCCCTTCATCCTCTCCTTCATCAGCTCCTTCGTGTTGAAGGGGAGCGGGAGGTGGTGGAAGACAACGCTCTCCGCCCAGTTCAGGACGACTGGCCTCCCGGCATTCATCAGCAATATGCACGTCTCCGCCAACTGCCTTAGCTCGTACTTCACCATCTCCAGTATGACGAGCTCCTCTGCTGGCTTGTGAGTGATCTTGACCATTGTCTTCAGACCCATACCGTATCTCGGGGCTATAGGTCTTCCCCTCTGGAGCCTACGGTCGAGCTATAACTCTAAGACACTCCCAGAGAGGACTTTTCTTAGGCCCTCTTCAGTTTCAACCATGAGGGCTCCATCTTGGTCAATGTTGATCGCTAAACCGGTGAAGGATTCATGGTCCTCGACAATCCTCACCCTCCTACCGATGGTGCTGGCTAGAGCCCTCCAGAGATCCAGTATCCTGTCCGGCTCCTTCTCCAACGTATGGCGGAGGCGTTTAAAACTTTCAAGTAAGGTGTGCAGGAGGTGTTCCTGATCCACCTTTGAACTTGTGTGGGTGCACAGATTCGTGGCATTCGGTAGATGATAGGGGAGTTCGTTGTTCGCGTTTATTCCGATGCCCAGAAAAGTCCAGCCCTTCATCCCTGATTCCCAGGTAGACTCGGCTATCACACCCGCAACCTTTTTCCCGTGTAGAAGGACGTCGTTGGGCCATTTCACCTTCGTCGGGAGGCTTAGTGATTTCTTAATACCCTCTGAGACAGCGACTCCGGCGAGAAGGGATATGAGGTTGATCTGAGCCATGTTTCTTAGTACGATAGTCATGTAGAGCCCTCCTTCAGAGGACGCCCATTCGCTTCCTCGCCTACCCCG
Organism: Patescibacteria group bacterium; assembly: GCA_035527235.1. Taxonomy (GTDB): domain Archaea; phylum Thermoproteota; class Bathyarchaeia; order TCS64; family TCS64; genus BS750m-G28. The sequence continues at coordinate 3,164 of DATLAV010000048.1, forward strand.
TCCCTTCGTTTGGGTCTCCGCTACGACGACGAGCCCCTCTCTCGGTTGGTCACGTGCAACGTCCTGAGTCGAGGTGACGATCCTTTTCCGAATGATCTCCCAGTTCAAGTGTTTATTTCCCAGGAATTATCCCAATGTGAGCCAAAAAATCTTTCTTGCAATGGAAACTGAACCTCCAAAACAAGATCAATTGGTTTATCATAGAGATCTCTTTATATAAGGTGTTTGTGGAGTCTATTTCTAGATCAAAAAACAGTAAGTTAGAAACTGATAAACTAATTATCAATTCCTGTTTTAACTAAAAAAATTGATTGACTTAAATAAATATATTATGAGATAATGAACTGGAACGCTGATATAGATTATCTAAAATCAAGCACAAATATGTAGAATGCCTCTCTTCATTGGTGAATAGTCTTATATCGATTCTGGAGTAGTAGGATCGGCTGCCCAGTTTGTCCATGATCTACGGCCTGTACATTACCGCCATCGGGGCTGCGGCCGTCTTCGTCTCACTCCTAGCCATCGTATTAGCTTCTGAGGTCCTGGTACGAGTCTTCCCAGAGACTTCGACCACGGCAGTTGATACCGGCCTCAAGAAGGTAGCCGCTGTCGCTGCCGTCTACTCATACCTAGGCGGTCAGATTGAAGTTCGTGGTAGGCGTGAGGCAAACGTGCCCTCAAACTGGGCTAGGGAGGCTAGGTCAGAGGCGCTAGATAGGCGAGTGGAGACCGGATGAAGAGGAGATTCAAAGTCACCGTTAACGGGGAGACCTACGACGTGGAGGTCGAGGAGGTAGGCACAGGCAGAGTCGTGGAGGTCGTGAAGCCCGACAGCACCCCTCAGCCGCGCACGATAGCTGCTCCGTTGGGCGTCGCCCCGAAGACGCGGGAACCACCGGAGGGTACCATCGTGGCCCCGATGCCCGGGGTGATCACCGAGGTCAGGGTGGAGGAGGGTGAGAGCGTGAAATCGGGCTCAGTCCTCCTAGTCCTAGAGGCGATGAAGATGGAGAACGAGATCTACTCTCAGAGGGGCGGAGTCGTCATAAAAGTCCACGTCGAGGTGGGCCAGCAGGTGGGGCGTGGGGATCCTCTGATCAGCTTCTCATAGCAGGTGTATGTCATTGTGGGTTCTGGTCGGAAACGCCGTCATGATGGTCGTCGGGCTCATCCTGATATACCTGGCCATCGCCAGGGAGTACGAGCCTCTTCTCCTCATACCTATCGGATTCGGAGCGCTCCTCGCGAATATGCCCTTCGCAGGTCTCGCTGACCCCGGGGGGGTCCTCAACTTCCTCCTCGTCAACGGCATCGAGAACGACCTCCTCCCCGCCCTCCTGTTCGTGGGAATCGGGGCGATGTGCGACTTCTCGGGCCTCATCAGGAGACCTCTTCTCCTCGTCTTCGCAGCCGCCGGGCAACTGGGCATCTTCGTAGCCGTCAGCCTGGCCCTCTCCCTCGGCTTCTCCCCCCTCGATGCGAGCAGCGTGGGGATAATAGGGGCCATGGACGGCCCGACGGCGATCTTCGTCACCCAGAGGTTCGCCCCGAGCCTCCTGGGGCCGGTGACGGTCTGCGCATACTCCTACATGTCCTTGGTACCCCTGATTCAGGTGCCCCTCTCCAGGATGCTGACGAGTCGCGAGGAGCGTCTCATCAGGATGGAGCCGCCTCAGGGGGGCGTCTCGCGGACGGTCCGGGTCATCTTCCCAATAGTCGTCTTCCTCGTGAACGGTCTCCTGGCGCCCCAGGGAAGCCTCCTGATGGGGGC
>DATLAV010000049.1:0-30063 GCA_035527235.1 Patescibacteria group bacterium
GAGCTCCTCCATCTCTAGCTTTTTTTTTAGCATCCTCACTCGACGTTACTCCGCTGATCTCTAGTACCTTCGTACCAATGTATTCAGGTACACCGAACTTCATGTCAGCGACTTCTTCCTTCGTCAGCTTTGGCTCCACCAAAGCCATGGAGGCCGCCATCCTCAGGGCTTCGAAGTTCTTCGTGGCGTCCATCTGGGCTATGTCCGGGGTGCCATCCTCGTTGAGTGGGACATTTCCGATCAGGGAGAAGATATCGGTGAGCTCACCATCAGTCAGAGGTCTTATCACGACTTCTGCGTCGTATTCCTCGACGTACAGGGGCTCATGTTTTTCCTTGCCCTTAAGGATGTCCTCTTTCGTAAGCCTCTTTGTCCCACTCATCTCGGTCCCTTTTGTTAGCTATGCGGACTCCTATTCTTCCCTTACCCTCGTCGATGTGAAGTTGTATGCCGTTACACCGACGCCATTCGCCGTCATCTCGAAGGACTTGTCATCGAGGTAGCACTCGTCGAAGGTTATCTGCCTGACTTTTGTCCCTTCAGCCACATTGAGGGTCAAGACCATGTTGAAGCCTGGCGGGTCTACCGGATAAAGGAAATTGTCTAGATCCGTGTTCAGTGAACTGATCCTGAGGGAGCCGGTTACAATCACTTGTCCCTGCTCTATTCCTATGCGCTCTGCCACTCCTATGGCCTCTATGTCTGCCTGTCTCCTCTGAACCTTGAAGTCTAAGGATTGGACGCCCGCGAGCTCCACGCCTTCCACGAGGACCTTGCTCTTCGCCGCAGATACAATCATTAATGACACTCTACATCACCTCCTATGCTTGGACCGTCACGGTCGCGTAGATATAGTCTATCGCCCGGACGGGTCTCACTGCCAGGTCGACTCTGACGATTCCCTGAGCGAAGTCGAGTTGCGAGCTGTAGACATCCGTTATGAAAGCTGGCTCTGAACCGTCTGTACTCGGTACGATCGAACCCTCATTTTCCATCTGTATCATCAGCTCCGTGATCTTCTCCTTGAGGGCGGCTCTGCCCGTGGCGTTGTTAAGGGTCCCGATGAACTGATCGCCCGTCGACTTCACGAGCCGCACCGCGTGGTCCGTCGTCCGCATGACGTTGATCTGCTCCTTGCTCGTCGTGATGCCCTTGACGACAATTATTCCTTTGCCCTTCTGGGCCCATACGGGCATTATTCCAGCATTCAGCAGCTGCCTCGCCTGGGAGGGAGTATATTTCTTCTCAAGCTCAGAGAGACCCGTTAAGGCCTTGAAGGTGGGTGACTCGTAATAGCTCAGCTTGCTGATCAGGCCGGCTACTGCGCCGGCGACGCCGTGAGGCGCCACCAGTATGAATCTGTCGCTTGCGAGCACCTCCGTCCTCTTGATGATGTCGCTGATTTCCTCTCCCTCCTCCACAGACCCGATGCCGAGCCTACCCATGGCCCCTGTACTCATGTTGACGCAATGGGCCTCGATAAGGGCGTGGACCTTGGGATCCGTAACGTCGCAGGCGTACACCATGTCGACCTCGGCCTCAGCCTCAAGCCTCTCGAGGGCCGCCTCGAAGCTCTCCTCTGTTGGGTCGCCGGGAGGCTTGCCCCCCTTCAGCTTTCCCTCGACCGGGGCGGGATTGTTGCCCGGTGCCTTCGTCTTAGACTTCAGATCATTGGCGTTGGCGAGCTTCGAGTTCTCGTTGACGTACTTCACCAAGTCCTTGTCGCTCCTCCTGTTTATGACGAGGTCGTCGAAAACCTCGAAGACCACGCCATCGCTCAGCAGTAACCTGACTGTGTTCTCCGTCGTACCAGGCTCAATCGAGAAGCCTACGTCGTCGCCAACTTCGCCTATGGCCTTCGCCGTCAACTCCACGGTGTCCGCTTTCTCGCTATCCTTCAACTTGGCCGAGGAATACTCGCCACCCTTCCCGACTATCCGAGTAGCGACGACCTCGAAGACCCCGTTCTGGAAGCTCTGTTTGACGCTCTGTGTCAGTGTATATTCAGGACTGTCACCGAACATGTTGACGAACTCCCTCCAACTCCCCAAGTGGGTCGGGGTGAGTTCAGGGCCCTTCTCGGCGGTCCCCATCATACCAACGACTCCAGATGGATATGCTGCCGGTGGAATGATCTCTTTGATTACTGTAACCTCTACACCAGGTATTACTCTTACCAAAGTAACACTCTCTTGATCTTAATCCAATTATTTAGTATTTTAAACTTTAGTACACCACATAAAAAAACACTGTGCGCGCGCAGCTGAAAGTTTACGATGAAGAAGCGGTGGGACGCCGCCTAGTGGAGTTTGAAGCTCTCCTTCTCCTTCTCGGCCTCGACCCGGTCCCGAGCCTCCCTGAGGAGCCCAGTGATGTCCGGTGTCCTGCCGCCGTGGCGAGTCTCCCTGGTCTCGGTTCTGATCATAACGGGCACCGGGACGTAGGGGCCAACGAGGACGGCCTCCCCCTGCTCCAGGGCGGGGAGGTCTCCGAGGAGGTCCTCGCTAAAGGACTCTGATGCCGCCTGGATGGTCCTCTGGTCCTGGCTATTCACCACCCTGAGAATGGCGAGGTTGCTGCAGTTGGCGAGGATGTCCGGGTCCAGCCTCCTGGGCCTCTGGCTGATGACGGTGAGGAAGACCCCAAACTTGGCGCCCTCCGCCGCTATCCTAGCGAGGATATCCCTGCTGAACTTGCTTCCTCCCTCGTCGGCGGGGGCGGCGAAGCGGTGGGCCTCCTCGACGAAGATGAAGATGGGGAGCCTCGCCCAGGGCTCCTTCCTGAACTTAGCGTCGAAGATGCGTCGTAGGAGCATTCCGACGATGACGTCCTGGACGTAGTCGGTCATCCCGCTGAGGAAGATGTCGCTCATGTGCATCGGCCTAAAGAACCGGCTGACGTCGACGTCCCCCTCGCTAAAGATACCCCGGCGCCCCAGGTCCTCGAGGCGCATGATGATGCGGGCGATCCTCTCCTGGCCATCCGCCTTCTCCCCCGCCATCATGTCGTCGAGCTTATTGATGATGTCGTCGACGGTGTAGACGGGGTTCTCGGCTCGGGTCGCCCTGATCGCCCGCCTCAGGAGGATGGTCTGGAGGCTCCCCGTGATCCGGGAGAGGGCCCGGAGCTCCGCGAAGCTGCATCCGGAGACGCTGAGGTGGAGAGGCTCGACGTGGGGCGCCTCGAAGCCCTCGGCGGAGGCGGGGCGGTAGACGGTGACCCTGTCGTGGAAGAAGTCGTGGAGCCTTCCCTCAGGGTCCTGAGTCATGTTGGCGTAGTCGCCGTGGGCGTCGATGACGAGGACGGTCGCCCCCTTCCTGATGAGCTCCTCGATGACGCGGCCGGCGAAGTAGCTCTTGCCGTAGCGGGTCATCGCGAGGATGGCGGTGTGCCTGTGGAGCTCCTTGCCGCTGATGGGGACGGGGATGGAGCTCCGGTGGAGGAGGTGGCCGACGCTGAGGGGGAGGTCCTCCTCGTCAATGGAGAAGAGCTGGCGGAGGAGGTCGTCTGAGGCCCTGTGTACGGGGGTTCCGGGGAGGGGCGGGCTCCTCGGCCTCCGGACCTCCCTGCGCCCGGCATCGTCGTAGATATAGCCGAGGACCTTGACGAAGGCGATCACCTGAAGCAGCTCCTCGCCGACGCCCAGCTCCTGCTGCTTCCAGACGGCGCCGGGGGTGGTGCGCTGGTCGTAGAAGGGGTGGCGGCTGAAGAGGCGCTTCACTTGGCCGAGGACATCAACCCTCCGGGTGCCCCCGGGGAGCTGCTCCTCCAGCTCGATCTGGACGTACTCGTAGATAACGGGCCGAACTCCCGGGTCGGCGATGTTGAACTCGAAGCTGCCAGGCTCCGCCTGACCTATGATGACTCCGTACTTGGTCTCCAATCCTTTCCTCCCCTCGTGCTCGCGGTGTATCCTATGAATTATCGGTCGAGTTTTAAAGGGATTTGAGTATCCGCCCGGGATGACGGCATCATAATAAGAAAAAAGGTGTTAGGGGTTCTTCATACTGCTCAATGTAGGAAAATTGGAGAAAACGTAGATCACGGGTCCAGAGTAGCTCTACCCGTTGAGCTCCCTGAGGCTCCGCCTCGTGCCCCTGATGTCCATGCCTGCCTCCTCGAGGCGGCGGACGATGAAGGGCTCGTACTTCCCCGAGTATAGGGCGCGGTCGAAGTGGGCGAGGGTGTCCGCCTGCTTGAGGGGTATGTTGTACTCGATGTCGTTGCAGTACCAGTGGGCGAGGTGGTTGAGCACTCCCTCAAGAGGCCCCAGGTCGGCGTCGGACTCCAGGAACCTGTTGCCCGCCTCGGAGACCCAGGGCTCGGGGTGGCCCAGCATCGAGGCCGTGAGGTCAACCCTGAAGGGGCGGGCCGCCCGGGTGGGCCTCCAGTAGATGACGGAGACCCCGGGGCAGCCGAAGAAATGCCGCATCGAGCCTATGATGCCCTCTGCAGTCTCCTCCGGGAGGCTCCGCTTTATTCGGGTGTAGAGGGCGGGGGCGTCCTCCCGACCATAGTAGAGGCTCGGGGCGAGGAGGAGAGGGTGGGTGTAGCCCTCGGCAGGGGCGCAGGAGTCGACGAGGAGGGTGTCGCAGAGGGGTCTCCGGTCCAGAAAGGGCTCCAGGGATTGCTTGTCTGCCTGGTCCCAGCGATCCATCCTGAGGCGGAGGTCCATGGGGCTTGAGGCGTCCTGGATGAGGGGGTCGAGGCGTCCGAGTCCGGCCCTCCTCGCGGCGTCCTTGAGGAGCTGCATATGGAGGTAGAAGACGGTGGAGTCCTTGGCGACCCCGGCGAGGGGAAAGCCCCTGTCCCTGCTAAGGCAGCGGAGGTCGGCCATGGAGTTGAACAGCTCCCTGAGGAGCCCGGGATGGTGGCTGTACTCCCGGATGGCGTAGGGGAACCTGGCGAGGTAGAGGCTGCCGTCCATGAGGACGACGGGGACGCCCCCCTCGTCGAGGACCTTCAACGCGGCGTCATGGGCGGCCCTGTACTCGGCGATGGTGCGGACGTAGCCGGGGATGAAGCCCCTGTCCCTGTTGTCGTAGACGTCCTGGACGTGGATCTTCACGTGCTTGGTGAGGGACCTGTTCTTGCCCCTCCGGTGGGTGATGGCGACGGCGCGGCCGACGGCGACGAATCCCCCGTAGGCGAAGCTTGAGTACTGGACACCGCCGTCGACGGAGATGAGGGCTTCGGGACGGTCCTCCTCGTCGGAGACTTGGGGGATCCAGCGGTGGAGGACGTCCTCCTTCAGGGCTGAGGGGGCGGAAGGGTCCTCGGGGGACGCCTCGATGTCCCTGGCAACGGCCTCGAGCTCCGCGTAGAACTCGTCGAAGAAGAGGTCTCTAACCTGTGACAACGCTGATCGCTAGGATGTTGGTTCAGGGGTCTATTATGGTTGACGGGCCCGGAGAAAGAGTTAGATGGGTCGCGGGAGGATATTGGGGCTGGAATGTACGGTTTCGAGCTGCCCGGGGAGCTCGCTGAGCTGGTGCGGGGGTACAGCGTCGAGAAGGTGCCCTGGGAGGCGTCGGGGGCGGAGATCTTCGTCCTGAGGGACGGTGGCGAGGTACTCTACCTAAAGTCCCGGGTCGGCGGTGACTGGCTCCTCAGGGAGTCCCGGGTGCTAGGGTGGATCGGGGGGAGACTGCCGGTTCCCGAACTCTTATTCTACGGCGCCTCGGGGAGGCGGGAGCTCCTGCTGACTACTGAGGTGAAGGGGACTCCAGTCTACCGGGTTGAGGGGGAGGATCGCAGGGACGCCGTGGTGGCGACGGCCCGGGCTCTCAGGATGATCCACTCCCTGGATGTGGAGGGATGTCCGTACGCCTACCCGCTCCAGGGGAAGCTCAATGAGATCAGAGGGAGGCTGGGCGATGCTCCCGAGGTCGCTGGGCTCAGGGAGGGGGTGCCGGCAGAGGAGCTCGTGTTCACCCACGGGGACTACTGCCTCCCCAACGTCCTTGTCTTCGACGGGGGGCTTAGGGGGATCATCGACTGGAACTACGGGGGGCTGGCGGATCGCTACGTGGACTTCGTCCTCTGCATCTGGAGCATGGGGTTCAACTTCGGCGTGGAGGAGACAGAGAGGAGGTGGACGCCCCTGTTCCTAGAGGAGTACGGCATCGAGCTTGACCCTAGCAGGTTCGAGTACTTCGGCAGGGTAAACGCGCTCACTGAGTGAAAGACGCAAGTAACCGTCGTGTTTTTAGGTCATAAACCGTTGGTTTGTTGGACATGTACGATCCGAGCTTGGAGAAGAGGCTCAACGAGAGGCAGCCCCCGGAGAGGGTAATGGACTCCCTAGGGATCCGCCCGGGGATGACGGTGGCGGAGGTGGGCGTCGGCCGCGGCAGGTACGGCGTCCACTTGGCCCGGAGGCTCGGCGTGTCGGGGAGGTTCATCGGCGTCGACATCCACAGGGGGAGGCTCTCGGTCTTCGAGGAGAGGTGCAGGCGGGAGGGGCTGGTGAACGTCGAGACGGTGCTGAGCGGGGTCCGGGACCCGAGGCTGCCCCCCGGGGAGGTGGACCTGGTCTACATCATCAGCACGTACCACCATGTGGAGGACCCCGTGGGGCTGCTGAGGGGGATCGCACCGTCCCTGAGGCTTGGGGGGAGACTCGCCATCATCGAGAGGGTACCGCGGAAGGCGGGCCGTCCCGACTTCGAGGACACCCTCGCCAACCGGGCCCGATACGAGTCGATTTCCCGGGAGGGGATGCTATGGGACGCAGAGAAAGCGGGATACCGGCTGGTGGAAACCTTCACCTACCTTCCAGTGGATGATATCTACGTATTCGAGAGGGTTCCCTGAGCGTCTAGCTCGGTGAGGTGCCCCCTACAATCTCCTCCCTGATCTCCTTCAGGTACCTCTCGATCCTCTTGGCCAGGGTGTCGAAGTTCTCCTCGTCTATGAGGCCGTCCTTGAAGTTCCCTAGGATCTCGTCCTTGAGCCTGATGAGCTCTGCCTCGCAGCGGCTGGAGTTCATCTTGTACCTGGAGTAGATGTCGTCGACGGAGCCCATGAACCTGGTGAAGAGAATCCTTCCCCTCCTCCTCGTGCTCCTGGACCTGTAGTACCATCCGCCGACGATGGCGGCCCCTATTGTAACGACTCCCGCCACGAGCTTCACAGACCAGATAAGGCGGTCCCCTTATACTGAGGGCAGCGACGTCTCGTCTTCCCAGATTTTGGCCGCCTCCGCGGCCTGGATCGCCTCCTTAGCGAGGACTCGACTTCGTCGAGGTCGTCCCGGTCCTGGGCGGCCCTAGCCTCTCTGAGGTAGTCCTCTGCGTCGGACGTGTCTGCATCCCTTATCCTTGCCTCGTTGATGGCGTTGACCACCTAGTCTAGGAGATGGGAAACATAGAAGTCTTGGCTGGTGGTGACCTTTACGTCATCGAATTGGACGAGGGCGGCTGGGTCGGTGTCGAGGCCTATCCTCCCGGAGGAGATAGCGTCGTCGATGACATGAAGCTGGAGCTCGTCATCCACGTATATCTAGAACTCGTCGTTCTTGGATGTGATCCTTATGGCGTGCCACGCACCGGGGTTGAAGTCTAGATCGCGCTCTCGGTGAAGGCTATATCTGTAAACTCGTCTCCGTCCTGCTTGGAGAACTTGAGGTTTGAGTATCCCGCCCAGTACTGGGCTAAGTACATTTTCGTGGGCTCTTGGTCCCCCCATCGGAGGTAGATCACGACGCTGCTCGTCTGACTCAGCAGCTTGACCTCGACGGCGTAGTCGGTCCAGCCGGGACTTCCCCTTATGGCCTAAGCCCGGTCCCGGATCTGTAAGACGTTATTGTCGCCGTCCAACACGACCGACACGCCGCCTTCGGAATCCTCGGAGACCTGAAGCTCCCAGTCGTTCGCGTTCCCGTCCTCGAAGTCGTCCTGGAAGAGGACGTAGGTTTTCTCTGGATCTGATGCGTCCACATGATGGGTGACACAAAGTAAACCATAAGAAGGACCGTCAGCAGGACGATTCTTCCACGGGGAGAGGGTGACAACTTGGTATTATGTGTTGCAAAGAATAGTTAAAATTAATGATGACTTCGGTCGAGGTCCCTGGGAGGACTCGTTGATGATAACAGCGCGCCGGTAACAGGCCGATCAAGGTCTTCAGGCACCCTCCGAGGGAGGGCGTTTTTAGGGGAAGTCTAAAGCAGGGTGCTATTATTCTTCCAGTAACCTCTTGATCTCATCAACATTCTTTTCAATGGTCGACAGTCGTCTGTCCAGATCGCCGATTTCCCGATTTGTACTCTCGCTCGCTTCTCCACCGGGAGATTGTTTAAGGATGTGTGCTGTCAGCATGAACGCGGCAAAGACCAGCCAGAGCGAAGCCCCGGCCAGGTATTCAGTGTAGTTGAATATTCCGATGATCGCTGCGATCCCGATCCAGACTCCTACTATCGCGGTTCCTCTATAATCCATCCATTTCTTTCCTCCTTCTCAGTTCTTCAGGCGATATCTCGATATGGAAGTCCTTGAGCTTATAGTACCTGAGTGCCCGGGCCTCGTCCTCAAGGAGTACGGTCCTAGTCTCGACGAGGCCGGCCTCCCTGAGCTTCTTCAAGTGTACCTTGGCGAGGGCCCTGCTGATGCCGACCTCCTTGGCTATGCTACTCAGATACTTCTCTCCCTCGGTGAGGACGGTCAGTATCTGGAGCCGCGAGATGTGCCCAAGGGCCTTCAGCTTAGCCGCCAGCTCTCCGTCTTCCACGTTCGCACGCCTTTGATAACATGTAATCATTTAATTACATATAAGCATTATGTAATGGGCCTGGATACAAACGTAATATTTGATATGCCGCCGATACGCGATGAATTATGAACCACGTTGTCGGATAAGAAGAGCATCCTCTACGTTCAGACCAGCGGCACGGACACCCCCGAGAGGCTCTACGCCCCCTTCATACTGGCGACGACCGCCGTCGCCATGGGGCTGAACGCCACCATCTACTTTCTCATCAGGGGAATCACCGTCGTCAAGAGGGGGGAGGCAGAGAAGATACAGCTAGGTAGCTTCCCCAGCCTCAAGGAGGTCATGGACCAGGCCATCCAGGCGGGCGTCAGGCTCATGGTCTGCGAGCAATCCTGCCAGCTCATCGGCCTCGATAGGGGCGACTTCGAGGAGGGCGCCAACGTCGTAGGAGCAGCCACCCTCAACGACCTCATGCTCGAGGCGGACGCCGTCCTCTCCTTCTAACTATTTTCGCACACGACCCGATCTTCATGATTATTTCTGATGCTCTACGCGCGCGTCATGGCACCCAGAAGAAAAGTTTCGCTAAATAATGGAACTTTCGCTAAAAAACGAAATTTTCAGTTGTCGGTCAACAGGTCACTTAGAACCCTTCCCCAGATCGTATTTAAGGCGGAAACACCGGCAACAACGTTCAACGAAGACGTGAACCCGCCACCCCAGCCCCCATCAACCTCACACCCAAACTACAACCCCAAAAACCCCCCTTATGACCAGCTACAATTATAAGAACAGGTGCAGCGACGGCCCCAAGGGAAGAGCGGAACCTCCCGGAGGCAGGGGCCACGACACACCCCTCCGCCTCGGATCCCGCGAGCGCCCAACGTCCGAGCTTAGGTCGCTCCCTCCCGGGCCTGGCCAGATTCACCCGACTACCGCACCGACGCCCCCCTACGAGGACACCGACGACGACCGCCGGCCCCACGGGGCAAGGCATCGACGGGGCAAGCCGCGTCTTACCACCAAGACAGACCCGCCCAACCCGAGGTTACTGACCCCTCCTATAGCCCGTTTGAAGGCAAAGGGGAAGGGCTAGCTCCCGATCCTACCCGCCGCTGCACGTTAAACACAACAACCCCACGATAAAACCGTTACGCAGGCCCTCTAGATGGGGATCAGCCCGAACCTCACCAGGCTCAGAATCAGGTTGGAGGCCATCAGTGCCACGAAGCCGTACATCGTAACCCTCTCCAGGGACCTCCCCCACCCCGGCTTCGACGCCAGGTAGGTCCTCACCATCTGCCCCCCGTCCAGCGGGTAGACGGGAAGCATGTTTACCAGCGCCAGGTTGATACTCAAGAAGAAAAGCCAGTACATGAACACCTCCACACCCCCGGAGATCCAGCCCCCGAAGAAGATGAACACCACGTTCACCAGGATGCCCATGAGGAGGTTCACGAAAGAACCCGCCGCGAAGACCCTCAGCTTAGAGATCATGCTCGCTGCCTCCATGGACTCCTCATCGGGCTCCACCGCACCCCCGAAGGTCACCACCGCGAAGACGATCGCCGCCGACTTCACCTGAATCCCCTCCACGACGCACTGGACCCCGTGACTCAGCTCATGGAACAGTATCACCACCCCCGCCACCAGAAGGAACATCGGCAGGCTCGAGAACTGGATCGTCACCCCCGGGATCAGCGGCATCACCGGCGAGGCCTTCGCCGGCACGAAGATGAACCTGTACAGGTTCTGGAATAGTAGATAGGACATGAACGCCACCTGGCCGAAGAACGAGGCGACGCTGACGTTCCCGAAGACCCTCCAGAACCCGGGACTCAACCCCGCCAGCCTCTCGATAAGAAGGTTCAACCTCGTCGACTTGTAGATCATGAACAGGGGACTGATCTCCAACCCCAGCCTCTCCAGCCTCGCCGCCTTCGCCACCAAGTAGAAGGCGAACCACGCCAGAATGAAGATACCTAGGGAGGCGAAGCCATTCAACTGCACCCTGGAGATCCCACCGTCCGGACTAATAAGCCGCGACCCCCCTTTAAATATCGTTTGAGGGGTTATATACGACAGACACCTCAGAGGTCACATACGACGAGAGGAGATGGCGCCTCCTCGTCGGGCTCAGGGAGGAGGCTGCACGCCTGATGCGCCCCCTCACCGAGAGCCACATCGAGGCCTTCACCTACGGGAGCATCGCCAGGGGCGACGTAAGCGAGGGCAGTGACATCGACATTTTCATCCCCAAGCCCCCCATCCACGCCATGCTGGAGGCCCTCTTTGAGCGCGCCGGCATCACCTCCACCCACAGGGAGCTCGTGCAGGCCACCCCCACCTACGCCGCCAAGGGCTACATTCACATAGACGAGAACAAGAGCTACTCATTCCCCCTGGTGAGCTTGAGGACCGTCGAGATGGAGTTCTACAGGTTCGCCGGCTCCGTCACCACCAGCCAGCTCAACGAGAACGAGAGGGTGCCCGGCGTCGACAAGCGCCTCATGCTCATCGAGCCCACCGAGCACGGCCACACCGAGGCCCCCGTCACCGGGAGGGAGGGTGTAGTCGCCAAAAAGCTCGGAATCGGCGTCACCTCCGTCCTCGACAGGGTGAGAACCCTGAGAAGAAGGGAACGCGTGGGAAGAACAGGCGTCTACATCAAGAGGATCCTAGCACCCGACGAGGACTTCGGAGAACTCTACCAACGACTGGCGAGAAGAAGACCGCCCCTAAGACGAAGAATGAGAACCTAAAAAAAATTGAGATTAGAGGTCCTTGAAGACCTTTATCTGGAGCCCCTTAGGCACCTTCACGCCGTCGGCCACCCGTTCACCGACCAGGGTCTTTATCCCCCGCTCGGTCGCCGTGTCCACGAGGCGGCCCGTCACTATGCCGTCGAAGACGACGACCTCGACATCCTTCTCAGCCTTCAGCTTCTCGACGAGCTCGCTCACCGGCACCTGCTTGATCTGGGAGCCGTCCTTCTTCACGAGGACGCCCTCCAGGGTACCCCTGAGCCCCCTAGCGATCTCCGCCAGACTGGACAGATCCTCGACCTCCTCAAGCTTGACCTTACGGGCCAGAGAGACCTCGATCTTCTCGGGGGTGAGCTCCTCGAACTTGACCTTACGGGCCAGAGAGACCTCGATCTCCTCGGGGGTGAGCTCCTCGACTTCCTTACCCCGGGGCGCCCGGGCGACGAATTTAGGCTTCGCGACCTGCATAAGCTCCTTCAGGATCAGGTCACCGCCCCGGTCACCGTCCAAGAAAGCCGTGGTCTCCTTCCTCATCACGAGGTTGATGATCGTCTTGGGAATTTTGACGCCCTCCAGGGCGATCACGTCGGTGTAGCCCGCCTTCAGAAGGTTGATGACGTCAGCCCTCCCCTCAACGAGCAGAATCTTCTTCGCCCTCGAGACGCCCGGCGTCGCCGTCAGCTTCTCACGGCCGTACGTGACCGGCTTGACCGTCTTGTCCTCTCTTGAGACCTCGTTGAGGAGCTTCTCGATGTCCTGCGTCTCGGTGACGACCCAGTCCCTCATGAGCGCCTTGGCCCTTTGAAGTATCTGCTCACGCTTGTCAAAACGGACGTCCGATATCTTCTCTATGGTGATCTTGGACTCGCAGGGACCAATCCTGTCCACTGTCTCCATCGCGGCCGCGATGATCGCCGTCTGAGCCCTGTCGAGGCTCGAAGGGGCGACTATCTTGCCCTCCGTCCTGTCCTTCTCGGACTTTAGAGTGATATCGATCCTACCGATCTTACCGGACTTTTGAAGCTCCCTCAGCTCGAAATCCTTGGGGAAGAGGCCCTCGGTCTGACCGAATATGGCACCGATGACGTCATGCCTCTCGACAACTCCGTCTACGACGAACCTCGCCTCTATGATATACTTGGAACTCTGTTTTTCCTTTGAACCCATTGGTGTTCACTTTTTTCATCTACACCACCCTACCGCAGGTGAACCTTCCCCTACTTCTGTTCACCTGGGGGCATGACAGAATCAAACCCTTTGTGAATGCAAGGAGAACAACATCCCTTCACGGGAGTTGCCATCCGCCCTGCGATGAGAGTGATTGGGTGTTTTCCACACCCAGCATTTAAGCATCAGTCCGGTTAAAAAACCTTCCCGATTTCCGTGAATCTTAAATGCATGGCGTCGACATATTCTGAGGGTTAATAGTGGGAGTTAAGGTTGGGATAAACGGTTTCGGGAGAACCGGTAGGCTCGCCCTCCGGGCGGCCCTTGAGAACCATCTGGACCTAGATTTTATGGCGATAAACAGGGGGGACGCGAAGACCCTCGCGCACCTCCTGAAATATGACAGCGTCCACGGAAAATTGCCATTCCCCGTAGAGGTGGAGGATGACACGATCATCGTAGACGGCAAGGAGCTGAAGGTTCTCTATGAGTCGGATCCCGAAAAACTACCCTGGAAGGAACTCGGGGTCTATCTGGCGATAGAGTCATCAGGCAAGTTCAGGGACAGGGAGGGGGCTGCTAAGCACCTGAAGGCGGGGGCAGGAAAAGTCCTCATCTCTGCTCCAGCCAATAAGCCCGATATTATGGTAGTCAAGGGCGTCAACGACGACCAGTACGACCATGACAAGCATCACATCGTGTCCAACGCCTCGTGCACCACTAACTGCATAGCTCCCGTCGTCAAGGTGTTGAACGACAGCTTCGGCCTCGAGTCCGGGTTCATGACGACTGTCCACGCCTACACGAACGACCAGCAGATCCTCGACAAGGCTCACAAGGACCTGAGGAGAGCGCGCGCGGCGGCGATGAGTATAATACCGACCACCTCGGGGGCGACAACGGCAACGGGGGAGGTGATCCCGGAGCTGAAGGGAAAGCTCAACGGCCTAGCGATGAGAGTGCCGGTTCCCACGAGCTCCATAGTGGACTTCGTGGGAGTACTCAAGAGGGAGTCCAGCGTCGACGAGATAAACTCGGCGTTCAAGGAGGCATCTGAGAAGGGGTTGAAGGGCGTCCTGGCGTTCGAGGAGGAGTCCCTCGTCTCGTGCGACTACATACACAGCCCGTTCTCGTCCATCGTCGATGGACCGTCCACCATGGTTAATGGCAATCTCGTCAAGGTGCTGGCGTGGTACGACAACGAGTGGGGCTACGCCTGCAGGCTCGTCGAGATGGCGGAAAAGATGGGCCGGCTGGCCGGTTTCTAACCCCTTTTTTACCTAGTGACCGTTAAGGACCTCATTTTTTCGAGGTTCTCCGGCGTCCTCTCGAAGTACTCTGACACCGGCTCAAGGAGTCTAATCACAGCGTTGGCTACCCCATTCTTCAGATCCAGGGGGTGAAGCTCACCCTTGCTGTAGGTCTCCGCGAGCTCCTCGAAATCGTGGAAGGTGACGTCGCCACCGTACTTGCTCGGCCTCTCGATGTCCAGTTGACCCAGATGGGGGAAGACCAGCATCCTCGCGTGATCCATGACCGGGTTGTCTATGACCACCTTCTCAGGGCAGTAGGCCTCGTGGTACTTTGCCTTCACGTCTTCGGGGGAGTCATTTATCCAGAGGGCACCCTTGCCAACGCTTTTGCTCATCTTGTGCTTGATGCTCTTGTCGATAGAAGCGTCCTCGTCGAAGCTGCCCTCGACCTTGGTCAGCTGGAGACCTGGGAGCAGGGGGTTGTGGAGGCAGATGGGGGGCTTGAACCCCAGCTTGGGCGCTACCTCCCTAGCAAGCATGTGGACCTTCCTCTGGTCCATCCCCGCGCATGCACAGTCTAGTTCCATCTGGAAGATGTCGCTGGCCTGCATCGCCGGGTAGAGGGCCCAGGCCGTCTCGACGTCAACGGAGTCGGCCGTCCTGCCCATTATGGGCATCGCCCTGAGGGTCCTCCTGAGGCTCGTAGACTTCATGACCCGCACGACCTTCTCCCAGTAATCCTTGGTGTCCACTATGTCGGAGGCCCAGAGGTACTCCACCTTCCCCTCGGGGAGCCCGAGGGCCGTGAAGCAGTCCTTGAAGTAGTCAGCCGCGATGGCGAGGTTCTCGTGCACGCCCCCCATCTTGTTGTTTATCCATCCGTGCCACTCGGCGAGATAGATTATGAAGTGAAAACCTGCCTCGGCGTAGTCGCGCATCTTCTGTCCGACGATGAGCCCCGTGCCCGCGTGCATCAAGCCGCTGGGTTCGAAGCCGACGTAGCCCCGAGGGTGCTCCTTGGTCTCTAACAGCTCGCGGAGCTCATTGACTACTATGATCTCCTGGAGGTCTCTTGTGACTAGGTTCAGGCGGGTCTCTAGGTCCATGGGTTTCTCCTCGGAACGGATATTGGAGGGGAAATCGCCGATTTAAGGTTTGAGGGCAGGTGCTCCCACCCTCCCCCGGGAGTCATTTCACTGCCTTAACGGAGAACATGAGGGGAAGCTGATAGTCCTCCCGTTTGAACTTCCGGTAGCCGTCCTCACCGGTCACCATGTTGGGGTATATCTCGTCAACACTGAACGGGTACTCCTTTACCTCCGTCAGGGTCAGCCCAGCTTTGATAAGCGCGTTCAACACGTCCCCGAGGGGATGCGCCCATTCGTAGTTGCCCACGTTCTCCAGAACGGCGTCCCTGTCAGCGTAGCTTCCCACGGTCTCGAAGAACTGGGGCTCATCACTGTGCCAGTAGCTGTATTTCACGATGAGGTCTGCGCCCTCCTGCTCGAATATCCACATTAAGGGGTGGAACTCCGCCATGAAGAAGGTGCCCCCGGGTCTCAGGAAGTGGGAGACGATCTCGGCCCACCGGGTTATGTCGTGGATCCAGTTGATGACGCCGTAGCTCGTGTAGACGATGTCGTATTCCTCGCTGAGGACCTTGAGTAGATCGTACAAGTCGCTGCAGATGAAATTTGCTGGTGTCCTGAGCCGCTCTGCGAGGTGCCTGGCCAGCTGGATGGCGTTCTCCGAGAAGTCAACCCCGGTGACGTCGGCTCCTTGCCTCGCCCATGAGATGGTGTCGAGACCGAAGTGGCACTGCAGGTGTAGGAGCTTCCTGCCGGAGATGTCCCCAAGAGCCTCAAGCTCCAGGCTGTGGAGGGAGGTCTCGCCCTCCATGAATCCCCGGATATTGTACTCCTCGGACCTGAGATGTACGTCGACAAGCTCGTCCCAGCGCCTGAGGTTAGCCCGATAGTACCTCTCCATCGAAAGAGGATTCATGGTTTGTATAGAAAAGGTTGCACATTTATGCCCTACTGTGACAGGGCCTCGTTTTCTCTCTCCAGTCTACGCCTGAGGAGGAATAACCCTAGAAAGAAGGCGGCTCCCACCAGAGCCATTCCAGAGGTGTTGTCGGGCCTCGCTGCGTCGAACTCCTGGAAGAAAGCGAATATTATGAATAGAGACAATGAGCCGGCTACTATGCCATACCTGTGCAGGGGTGTGGACAACCTCCAGTTGTAGCCTTTGAGGTGGTAAATGATTCCGAGAAGTATGGCAGATCCCAGCAATACGACGAATACTGGTGCGAGGGGTAAGCTCAAAGTGTTGGGCAAGCCCCCGAATATGAAGCCGCTGGCCAACGCCCCCATTAACGTGATTAAAAGGTAGTACCTGGGCCTCCTCATCGGCTTTATCCCAGCCCTGGCCCAGTCCGGGGGCAGATTGTAGGCGAGAAGTGTGAATCCAGTGGTTGCGATTATCATGAAGACGTACTGCGGAATTTCGGGGAGGAACCCGGTGAAGGCAGAGAAGATGAAGAGGCCGAACACGACGTCTGCCAGAAGGAGGCCAGGGACGACCCATCGCCAGCGACCTATTAGCCACTGTTCGTCCTTGGCCTCCGGGTAGGCGAGTTCAACTAGCATTATGGGTACAGCGATGCTCACGATGGCGTGGTAGGCGGTGAGCTCGAAGGCCCAGACCCAATTGACTCCCAGCCACCTCCCGAAGGCACCCAGGACGCCGACGTCCTGCCAGTTAGGGTTCATGAAGCTAGCCACCATGAGTCCCTCCTCCAGAACGCCGTAGGCGGCTCCCAGGAGGAGCAGGCTGCCCATCCCCTTCCCCCAGCGGACCTTCAGCTGCCTGACGGTCAGGGCGCCGCCGCCGTAGAGGAGCGCCATGATCGTGAACCCGAAGGGGGTGAAGAACTCGGCGGGGGGTGATGAGCCCGACAGGAGCTCTCCGATGACTGGTGACAGGATGAAAAGCGCGAAGGCGGGTGGGATCAGGCGTTTGGTCTCGGACAACTCGTTATAGATCGGGGATATGAGGGGATAAGGTGACCGCTCAGGTTCATGATGAAGATGCTTCAGATAAAATATGGAAAAAGAGGGCGTGGTCACACGATATATCTAGGCCTTCTTGCCTTCCCAGAAGGCATCCGCTTCATCCTCTAGCTTGAGGAGCCTTGTGTAGTAGTCGGGGAACTCATTGAGATGGGCTAGGGCTATCTTCCCTGTTATCATAGGATCATCGTCGCTCACGTTGGTGTGGGGGTAAACCTTCCCGTGCTCCAGTTCGATGTCCAATCCCACCCTAAACTGCTCGACATCGAACTTTGTCCAGTCGATGCCGAGGGCCTCCCCGATCTCCTTTGCCTTCTCAGCCGTGAAAACTCTCTTTGGAGACATGTATCTAACTCTCGCACTGGCAAATATAGGGATTACCTTAGAACTGAAGAAATTAGAAGGGGGCGAAAATGCCAACGAAGACGATCCAGGATAGGATCGTCTTGGCCACGAAGCTCAGGATTATGTAGAAGAGCTCGCCGTAGAGGTAGTCCCTCCATCGGCTGACGCCCCTGTACTGGAGGACCATGTTGAGGGCGAAGATGTTGAAGAGGAAGAAGTAGACGCCGCGCGCGCGAAGAGGGCGACCCAGTGCATTCCACCGGCCACGCAGCCCATGATGAACGATGACCAGCTCGTCCTCTCCGTCTCCTGGTTGATGACCTCCATGAGGTAGCCGAATCAGATCATGCACGCGTTGAGCACGAAGATCATCACGAGGGACCAGAAGTCCCAGATCCCCGACAGCAGACAGATGAGGAAGATCATGATGGAGCTCGAGATCGAGTACTCGTACCATCTGAAGGGGTTGATCCCCTTCCTCAGGTTCTCGTTGTAGCGCTCGTTGAGCGGGAAGGCGATCAAGAAGTGGGCGAGTGAGGAGAGCAATGGGAACGAGGCAAGGATCACGCCAAGGCTGCCTATGATGAACGCAACCTGGGGGTTGGGCCCTACCTCGAACACGGGGGGGCTGATGCTGATGATGTTGAAGTTCAGGTAGAAGGTGTAGATGATCCTCTCCCACTCCAGCTATAGACCCAGATAGAGCATTAACGCACCCTGGATAAGATGGAGAGCACCGGCAGCCAAGTTAAACCGTTTAAGATAGGGGAAGGATATGGGGGAGTTGGCTATGATTTCCCTTCTTTCCTTAGAATTCATAGAATCAAATATTTACATTTGCATGAGTGTTTATCAACGTTTTTTTTATTTCTAGTCAGAGGCACTACATGTGAGTTATCTTTATTAACCTCAATATCGCTAGTGATATACGGGTCGAGGCGTGATAGCCATCTGGATGCTCTTCACGGTCATGTTCTTCCTGGGTCTATTCGGGACCATCTTCTTGGGTTTGGGGATGTTCATCAGCCTCATAGTGAACCTCGCACTCCTACCATTGAGAATACTCATCTGGCTCCTGAGAAGCCTACTCTGGATTTTCTGATCCCCCTCTAATGCTCCATCGATCAGATGGGGCTTAGACAATTCTATATAAGATGAAGAAAAGTATCAAAGATGAACCTCAAGGAGTTCTTCCGGAATGAGGTGAAACCGGCTTTCGGATGTACTGAGACCGGGGCAATTGCTCTAGCAGCGTCGACGGCATCCTGTAAATTGGACAGAGGGTGGGATAAAGTACATCTCCGGTTGAGCGGAAGCATTTTCAAGAATGGGAACGGCGTGGGCGTCCCCGGCACCGACGGGGGGACCGGGAACCTGCTCGCAGCCGCCCTCGGTGCCGTCGCAGGCGATCCGGGAAAGGGGCTCCAGTCCCTCGAGGGAGTGACCGCCGAGGACGTGAAAAGGGCTGAGGAGAAGGTACAGGAAGGCGCCATAACCCAAGAGGTGCTGAAGGACGTATCCACCGTCTATGTAGAGGTCCAGGTCGTGGGAGAAGGGAGGAGGGCCTCGACGACGATATCCGGTCGGCATGACAGCATCGTCGAGGTGACATACAATGATGAGGTCATTTACAGGGCAGAGCCATCCAGGGAGACCAATGAGAGGAATGCCCCCGATTATATTCACGATCTGAAGCAGCTGGACATGGAATCCCTTTGGGAGCTAGCGTCTGAGATCGACGACGAGACGGTGGAATACCTTCTTGAGGGCGCCGAGATGAACAAGGCTATCGCGGCCGAGGGAATGAAAAGGGTCTGGGCTTCAGGGGTAGGATACCACGTCAATAAGATCGCTCCCCCAGGGGATCTGCTTTACTCCATCAAGGCACACACGGGGGGTGCGGCCGACGCCAGGATGGGCGGTGCGCCCTTCGCCGCGATGAGCAGCGCAGGCAGCGGAAACCATGGCATCACCGCGATCCTTCCACCAACCTTAGTCGCCGAGAATGAGGGGAGCACAGGGAGGGAGCTAGCGGAAGCCCTCGCCCTCAGCCATCTGATCACCAGATACATCAAGGCATACACCGGGCTCCTGAGCCCTGTCTGCGGATGTGCGATTGCGGCAGGTGTCGGGGCCACGGCTGCCATCGTTAAAATCAAGGGTGGTTCCCCCAAGCAAGGCGAGGTGGCCGTCGCTAACACGGTGGCATCGCTGATGGGTATGATCTGCGACGGGGGAAAGGGGTCCTGCGCTTTCAAGGTCTCGACAGCTGGGGCGGAGGCTTACATTGGCGCAGTGCTAGCCTTGAGGGGAGGGGGAGTAACCGAGATACAGGGCCTCCTAGAACCTGACCTCAAGAAGATCGCTGAGGTGCTCGGGGAGGTAAGTGAGAGAGGTCTGGACAACATGGATGAACTCATCATAGAGCTTATCCAAAAACATTCTTCACTTAAAACAGGGTGAATATCGAGATCGAAATCTTCTATCTAAGAGCCCGTCTTGATCTCGACGTGCCGGGATTTCTTCTCAGGTAGTTTCAGGAACAGAAATAAGATCAGCGTGCCCATTATGTCCAAGGCGAAGCTCGCTCGGAAGGGGAGTCCCGGTGAGATGTTCTCATAGATGTATCCCCCCGCCCAGGAGGCTGGACTGCTGACGATGCTGCCGATAGTCCCCATCAACCCCATTATCGTGCCCCGCTCCTCAGGGGGTGAGAGATCGGCCACGAGCGCCTGCCAGACAGGCCCTCCCATCGGCCCCCACATGGCGCCCCCCAAACCGTTGCCTATCCCGCCTAGGCTCCGGACTGCGAACATCTCGACGAAGTTGTGGCTGAAGGTGTAGCCGAGGATTGAGAACGCGTTGATCGTACGTGAGGCCAGGATGACCGGCTTCTTGCCTACCCGGTCCGCCAGCATTCCGGCTGGGGTGGTCAGCAGCGTGGTCATGACGCTGACTAGAGTGCCTATCAGGCCCCATTGGGTCTTGGAGAGACCCACGACCTCAACCCCATAGATCACCATGTAGCTCATCATGATCCTCATGGCAAACATGCTGATCGCCCCCACAACAGTGACGATCCACAGGTCCCTGGACAGGGACAGCAACTCCTGAAGCATGCTCTTACCCTTGACCCTGGGCCTAGGAGTCCGGTCGGGGACGAAGGTCTCGGTGATGTACCTCCAACGCACGACTAGGGAGAACATGCCAGTTAGGAAAGAGGCAATCAAGATGAGCCTGCAGCCCGGAACTACCCCGAAGTAGTCCATCACCATCCCGCCCATCAGGCTCGTGATGATGGTCGGAATGGAGGTTACCGTCCTGATGGCTGCGAACCCTGACCCCCTGCTCTCGGGTGAAAGGCTCTCTGCGATCAGGGCGTTCTGGGCAGGCATCCCCAGCATCCCCGCTGAGGCTAAGACGATGCCGGGGGCCAGATGGACCCAGTAGGAGGAGAAGAAAAACACGAGGGGGGAGCCCACTCGGATGGCCGAGCTTATGATCAGCATCTTCCTACGGCCCCATCTGTCGGTCAGGATCCCGCCCGGGAGCTGGAAAATGATGCTGGCGATCGTCTCCAGGGTGAGCAGCAGCCCCAAGTCCACCTTCGTGGCGCCCAGCTCCAGGATGTATAGACTTCTATAGGGCCACCAGAGGGAGGCCGTGAACATGAACAGTGTCTGGGTGACCATGAGTACCAGAATGTTCCTGTTCTTGATCGTGTCCCTGATCATACCCAAAAAAGAGAATACGACACTCACACCCACAGAATTTAGATATAAACCCACGGGGGAGATATTTTAACAGTATCTATTATTTGGTTCAATTAAAAGATTTCAAGATTGCATAACAAACATGGTAATAAACACTCCCTTGAGTCTTAACAACAGCTGCAAGGGGATCGAAGTGAGAGCTACGATCACGTGATAAAGTGAACCAAGATAACACAAAATTCTGGTACTTACAAAACAGGGCTACAAAGGTAATGAACATGAGAATGAAGGACGGGCGCCCCTGTCCCTCACGGCAAACCCACGACATCACAGATGGGACAACGCCCCCCTCAGCCGAGTTCTCATCACTTTTGATAAGAGGATTTGTCAAAACTGATGGTTCAAAAACGGTTATTTATCACGTGAAGACTTGGAAACCGGGTGAAATGAGCGAGAACGGCGGTCTCGGGGATGAGATCGAGGACGTAATCATGCAAGCCCTGACTCATCGCGAGAGGCGTAACATACTGAAGATCATCGACCATTCCAATGGTGGTGTGATCTACAGTGGGATCCTCGGAGAGACAGGGCTCTCCACAGGGAGGCTAAACTACCACCTCAAGGAGCTTGAAGGCTTCATCGAGAAGGATGAGGAGAGGAAGTACCTCCTCACAGCCCTGGGGAAGAAGGCCGTCAGGCTCATGCGGGGCATCCAAGAAGACATAGATGAGAGCTACGAGAGCTACGTCTCAGTCGCAAGGGCCAGTAGAAGGACCTTCATCAATCGAAATCTAGACCGAGCGTTCTACGTGATAGCTACTCTCTTGTTGATCGGCCCCCTCTTCACAATCTGGCTCTACACGAATAACCCTCAAACTTGGTGGATTGGCGGTCTCACGTGGACGTTCTACCTCATCCTTGTCTACCTTATGGACAGGGTACGTAAAGGGTCCCCAAAGTATCTCCTTGGGTTCATCAACTGGCTGGAGTGGAGGCTTTACGGGAATGGAACAAATGGAAAGGGAAAGGTCAGTTTCCCAGGCTCCAGGCTCGTTATCGGCCTACTCGTAGGATTGGCCATCGGGACTATATTTGACAAGACGGGAGCCGGTCTGCTCCTCGGCCTTTTCATCGGAGCAGCGATGGAGATCTGAGCTCAAAGATGAAGGCCACAATATTCACACAGGACATCATGATTATACAATGTTGGAGGGAGTACCTTGGCTGAGACGGGGGGAGCAAAGTCCAATAGAAGGCTAATCATCGTCGAGGTCGTAATCATTGCTTTCTCGATTGGACTTTACCTATGGTACAACTGGAGTAGTCCCGTCGAGTATGAGAGGTACAACAGGTTTGGGTTATCCTTCAACTATCCAGAGGGGATGGAGTTTTCAGAGACTGGCCTTGGTAACGAGGGCCTCGCTTCAGTGAATTCGGGTGTTGTTCAAGGGATGTTGATGGGGGGAAGCCCAGAGTTGATTGGTGCTATCTGGCTCCACAACGAGTTTAAGCCGGTGCTCGAAGTCTTTCTTGATACGGCATTCACGCAGCTGGGTGAGGGAACCGAGGTCGAGGAGAGGAATGAGCTAGTAGCTTCAACAAAGGATGGCTACGATCTGCTGACACAGTCGTTCACACTTTACATCGGAGACGACAAGACGATAGGCATGGTGGGGACCTGGTACGACTCTAACGCTCAAAGGACCTACATGGTTTTCCACATCAGGGCCTCGACGTTACCGGAAAAGAGGATGGAGAACGATTTCAACAAGCTTCTGGGATCCTTCGAAAGCTCCTACGAGGCTCAAGTTAAGATAACATTAGAACACTACTGGCCGACAGATGAATGGCGGACAGCAGATCCAGAGGAGGTAGGCATCTACTCAGGGCCTCTAGACGACATGCTCGAGGCGATCAGTAACAGAGGCATCGGCGTAGATAGCGTCACCGTGGTAAGGGACGGATACGTCGTGCTCGACGAGTATTTCTCGCCCTACGAAGGAGAGCCGCACATAATCTACTCATGCACAAAGAGCGTGGTCTCGACCATAATCGGCATCGCCATCGAGGAGGGATACATTGAAAGCCTCGACGTGAGGATGCTTAACCTCTTCCCGGACAGGACAGCGGGCAATATGAACGCTTGGAAGGAGGAGATGACCCTCAGGGACCTCCTCACCATGACGGCGGGCTTCGATGCCCGCGACTCATACCTCTACGATTGGGAGGGGCTGTACCCCATGCATGACAGTCCGGACGCCCTCCAGTACGTCCTGAACCTCCCTGTTATCGAGGAGCCGGGAACCCGGTTCGAGTACACCAACGGCGTCTCCCACCTCCTGTCGTGCATCATCACCGAGAAGACGGGTATGAGCGCATTGGAGTATGGTATGGAACACCTGTTCGAGCCCCTGGGCATCCACGATGTGGAATGGCACAACGACTCCATGGGGAGGAACTGGGGCTACAGCCGGATCTACATCACCCCCCACGACATGGCCAAGCTCGGCTACCTCTTCCTCAACAAGGGTCAGTGGGATGGAACCCAGATCGTGCCGGAGGAGTGGGTGGAGGAGGCCACCACCAAGCACGTGGACGCAACGATAATGGACGGGTACGGCTACCAGTGGTGGGTCAGCGGAAATGGTTACTACACAGCAGTGGGCCACAAGGGGCAGTTCATCCACGTCGTCCCAGAGCTCGACATCGTAGCGGTCTTCACCAGCCGAAACGAAGTGGATTTCGATAGAATACTATCTCTACTGGAGACCTATGTCATACCCGCGGTCGTCCAATAACCTCAGTTCCGAAAATCAAGGTCGGATACTGTTACGCACGTGTACGTGAAGGGGGGGAGGGGGGGGTCATGCATCCAAGCGAGAATAGCCATCTAACCGATAGAAGGACGCTGAAAACAGCTCCAGACGAGTCAGATTCAACGCAAAAGTCTCTTGATAAGACCTGAATTCAAGGTAAAACCAGGTGGGCGGGCGCCCCTGTCCCTCACGGCAAACCCACGACATCACAGATGGGACAACGCCCCCCTCAGCCGAGCTCTCTCATCCGTAAGGATTCCGACGCCCGCCCTGCCCACCTGTACCATGTCTGGGTAACCCCGAATCACCGGCAGCCCTCCGCGAGGTCCGTCTGCATGGAGCGTCGCCCGGCGGGCAGATAAAAGAGACAGGAGGCGACACTTAACCCTTTCAGAGGGAAAGGCGGGGAGTGCCCTGGACTTAGGTTTATCGATGTGAGAAATTCACCGGGAAGGGCCGATCTCTCCCCGAAGATAACCGCGCTTGTTCAACAAGTTCCCCCCGATTATGAGGAGTACGATCATGACGAGTATTATGACGAGCTCGGTCTGGACACGAGGGTCCCGCACATCTCTCCCTCCGATGGTGGAGAAGATGACTACGATGAAACCGACGACGTAGAAGGCGATGTCCCTGAGCTCCAATGGTAACCTCGGTATTGACTGCGCGGACATGAGAATATAGATTTACTGTAAAAATGAGGGGGGGCGGAGGACGTCAAGAGTCCTGAAGGAACCTCTTGAACCATCTGATCTGATGCTCCAGCCTCTCCTCCCTGTGCTTGGGCTTCCCCGACCTGCTCAGCTCGTGGGTCTCGTCCGGGAACCGCACGAGCTCCGTGGGGACCCCCCTCAGCTTCAGGGTGGTGAACCACTGCTCCGCCTGCTCCATGGGGCACCTGTAGTCCAGCTCGCTGTGGATGATCATGCAGGGGGTGCTCACGTTCCCTGCGTACATTATGGGACTGTGCCTCAGCTGCTCGATGATGTCATCCCCCCAGAAGGTCTCCCGACCCGAAATGCTTAGGGGCTGCATATAACCGATGTCGCTGACCCCAAACTTACTCACCCAGTTGCAGATGCTCCTGAAGGTAACCGCCGCCGCGAACCTGTCCGTCTGGCTGATCATCCAGTTGGACATGTAGCCGCCGTAGCTGCCTCCGGTGACGCCCAGCCTCTCGCCGTCGAGGAAGGGGTACCTGCTCAGCGCCTCGTCGACGAACATCATCAGGTCGTCTAAGTCGCACTCGCCGTAGTGCCCCATCACAGCCTGGCCAAACTCCTCGCCGTATCCGCTGCTCCCACTAGGATTGGTGTAGATGACAGCGAACCCCTCCGCCGCCAGCACCTGGAACTCGAGGAGGATACAGTCGCCGTAGAGGCCGGACGGCCCCCCGTGGATCTCGAGGACCGTGGGGTACTTCTCCCCCTCCTGGAAGCCGTGGGGTCTGATGACCCAGCCCTCGATGGACTCCCCGAGGGCGTTGGTGAACATGAAGCTCTCCGGGGTGGACAGCTCGATATTCTTCAGCAACCTGTCGTTGAAGGAGGTGAGTCTTCTCTCCCCTCCCTCATCCTTAATCCATACCTCGGCGGGGTGGGTGGCGTCGAGGGCGTTGAACGTAATCTTCGTGCCGTCGCCGCTCATGCTGAAGCCATCGATCGCCTTGCCGGTGACGACGTCCTCCACCTCTCCACTCTCCAGTGAGACCCTGTAGATGTTTGAATGGGGAATATTCGCTGCCTTGAAGTAGATGTGCCCCCCGTCGGGTGCCCAAACCGCGCCCGGGCTAGGAGTGGAGACCCTGAGGTCCCCGCCGACGCTGCTGTCGATAGCCAGGTCGAGGCCCGGCGTCAGGTTCCTCTTGTTCCCGCCCATCGAAGGCATCACCCAGAGCTTCCTGTAGACGGCGAGGTCATCAGGCCTGTCGTGCCCCAGGAAGGCAAGCGTCTCCCCATCGGGGGAGTAGGAAAAGTCGGAGATGCTGAAGCTTCCCTCCGTCAGGTTGGTCGCCTCGCCCCCCTTCGACGGTATCACGTTGATGTCCTTCACCCTGCTGGTGTCGGCGTTCTCTGCCATGTTGGCGATGAACGCGATGGTCTTGCCGTCCGGGGACCACTTGGCGACATCGACGTCGAACTCCCCCTCCGTGAGATGCTTCGCCTTCCCGCCCACCCTGGCGGTGAACAGGTGGGTTCTCTGCCCGTTGAAGAAGCCGGCGCCGTTGAGCTTGTACTTGATCCTTTTGACGACCTTTACGTCGGTCTTGGGCTCGCCCTCCGTCCACACCTTGGAGAGGAACAGTACACTCCTCGAGTCAGGGGCCCAGATGGGCTTGGAGAGCCCCCTCTCAGACTCGGCGGCGACGCTCGCCTCACCCCCTGAAAGGGGTATAACCCAGATCTTCGTCTTCTTCTCCTCGGGCTCCCTGCCGCTGGAGAGGAAGAGAAGCTTTCCGCCGTCGGGGGACCACCGTGGGTACGTGTCGTTCCCCTGTCCGTGGGTGAACTGCTTCACCTTCCCGGTGGTCGTGTCTGCCATCCAGAGGTGGCGCTCGTATCCGTTCTTCTTGTAGTTGATGGTGGAGAGGACAAATGCGATCTTCTCACCGTCGGGGGAGATCTGGGGATCGGAGACGAACTTGAACCTGCGGAGGTCCTCGATCTTGACCTTACGCTTGGACATGCTGAAGGATGATAGAAAGGATAGGGGAATTAAAACTTGGGCTCACTGCGGTTTGAGGTAGGCGTCGAACCACCGTAGGATGTGGCTGAGCCTCTCCTCCCTGTGCTTCGGCTTACCGCTGCGGCTGAGCTCGTGGTTCTCATCGGGGAAGCGGACCAGCTCCGTGTCGACACCCAGCTCCTTCAGGGCCACGAAGAACTCCTCGGCCTGCCCTATGGGGCACCTGAGGTCGTTCTCCGAGTGGATGAGCAGAGTCGGCGTCTTCACGTTGGTCGCGAACCTGATGGGCGACTGTGTTAGGAGTTTGTCCTCGTCCCTCCACGGGTAGCCCATGTTGCCCGACGGGCCGTGCCTGAACCCCATGTCGCTGTATCCGTGGTGGCTGTACCTGTTGCACGTCGACCTGCAGGAGACGGCTGCCTTGAACCTGTCGGTCTGGGTGACGATCCAGTTGGTCATGTAGCCGCCGTAACTGCCGCCGGTGACGCCCAGCCTCTCGCCGTCGATGAACTCGAACCGCTCCAGGGCGTCGTCCATGAAGGTCATGAGGTCCCTGTAGTCGACGGTGCCGTGCTGCCCCTGGAGAACCGCCCCGTACTCCTCCCCGTATCCGCCGCTCCCCCGGGGATTGGTGTAGAGGACAACGTATCCCGCCGCCATCAGCAACTGGAACTCGAGGAATATGCCGTCTCCGTAGATCCCGAGGGGTCCGCCGTGAATCTGGAGGACTGTGGGATATCGCCTGCCAGCCTCGAAGTCTGGGGGCTTCATCACCCAGGCGTCTATCTCGTTTCCAAGCTCGTTCCGGAAGGTGAACGCCTCTGGTGCGCTGAGGTCGAGGCTATTCAGCAGCCTGTCGTTGAACTTGGTAATCCTCCTGTTCCCCTCGTCGTCCCTCACGTAGAGCTCGTCGAGGTGGGTGGCGTTCATCACGATGTAACCCATCACCGATTCATCACCTGAGAGGCTGAAACCGTCGACCGTGATGCCTTCCGTCAGTTGCTCGATTTCACAGGAGTCCCTGTCGACCCTGTAGATGCTGGAGTGAGGAACTGAGCCCGTCAGGAAGTAGAGGGCACTGGAATCACTGGCCCAGACCGCACCCGGGTTGGGAGATGAGACCTTCAGGTCGCTGCCGATTCCGCGGCCGATGCTCCTGTCGAATGCTGCTGTCAGGTTCTTCGCCTTTCCCCCCTCCGAGGGGATTACCCATATGTCTGTGTTCGTGGCGCTCATCTCGTGGAGGTCGTGACCGAGGAAGGCGATCTCATCACCGTTCGGCGCCCAGAAGAGGTTGCTTATGAGGTGTTTCCCGTCGGTTACCATGGTCCACTCTCCGCCTTTGGAGGGTATTCTGTAGACGTCCCTGATGTAGGAGAGGTCGGCGCCCTCATCGGGATTGGTCACGAAGGCGACCTCCTTACCGTCGGGTGACCAGGCCGCGGCGTCGACGTCATACTCCCCCTTGGTGAGCTGTCTCGGCTTCCTGCCCAGGCTAGCTGTGAAGAGGTGGATCCTCTTGCCAGGGAAGAGGCCCACCCCGTTCAGCCTGAAGTTAATCCGCTTCACAACCTTGACGTCCGTTTCTGGCTTTCCCCTCTCCCAGACCCTGGCGAGGAAGAGGGCGCTCTTGGAGTCAGGAGACCAAGTGGGCTTCGTGACGCCCGCGTCCTCGAGCTCCGCCATGAGCTGAGCCTCCCCGCCGTCCGAAGGTATGACCCAGAGCTGGGCGCCCTTCTTATCGGGCTCCCTCTTGCTCGAGAGAAAGAGGATCTGGGTGCTGTCGGGGGACCACCGGGGGTAGCTGTCGCTCCCCGTTCCGTGGGTAAACTGCTCAGCCTTGCCCGTCTCCCTGTCCCAGAGCCAGACATGCTTCACGTAGGAGTCCTCATCGTAGTTGACCCTCGTGCGGACGAACGCTATCCGCCTCCCGTCGGGGGAGACCTGAGGATCCGAGACGAAGATGAACTTCCGCAGGTCCTCGATCTTAACCTTACGCTTTGACATCGATATCCTCTAGTAGGGAATCGGTTAGAAGAAAAAACTTGGCACAGAGGAGTTGATCCGTCAAGTTAGATGCCTTCATCCCTACCTGACAGTTATCTATGTTTGGTTTACTCGTGTATTGTCCCGTGTCGTGAGAGGGGCATGTTGCGTGAAATGTTACAGAAGAAAATTTCTTCGAGAATAGTGATATATTATATAGATTATTGGGTTTCAAGACCGTACTAAAAACGGCTTGTAATGAATGATTTTTAATATTTCCTCTGCGACCTAGTATCATGTCACCCGATATTAAATCGCCCGAGGACTTCTTCGGGCATAAGATGGGCGCGGACCGCAAGCTGGTCCGCTGGGACAAGCTGGTCGAATACTACTGGCACCTTGACAAGCATCAATGCGTGAAGGTCACCGATCTCGGGCCCTCGACGGAGGGGAACCCGTTCCTTCTCGTCGTCATCTCCTCACCCGAGAACCTGAAGAAGGCTGACAGGCTGAGGGAGATGAGCTACAATATTGCCCATCCCGAGGGGCTGAGCAAGAAGCAGGTCGATCTGATCATCAGCGAGGGAAAGACAGTCGTATCGATGACGATGAGCATCCACGCCTCCGAGGTTGGAGGGGCCCAGATGGCGCCCGAGCTCTGCTACGAGGTCGCCACGAGCCCCGAGCACGAGGAGACCCGTGAGAACACGGTGCTTCTGGTGTTTCCTAGCTTCAACCCGGACGGCCAGATCATGGTCACGGACTGGTACAACGAGCAGCTGGGCACCGAGTACGAGGGCACGGGCACCCCATTCCTCTACCACAAGTACATCGGCCACGACAACAACAGGGACGCCATCCACCTGAGCCAGGTGGAGTCCCAGATGGTCTCCAAGGTCATGTACGGGGAGTGGTATCCCCAGGCGTACATCGACTACCACCACATGGGGGGAACGGGCGCGAGGTTCTACATTCCGCCCTTCGCCAACCCCGTCGACGAGAACGTTGACCCCCTCATCTGGACCGAGCAGCAGCTCTACGGAGCGATGATGGCATCGATGCTCGAGGCTGAGGGAAAGACGGGCGTCGAGTCGGCGGCCACCTACCCTGGAGAGTTCATGCCGACGTTCAACTACATCCCGTGCTGGCACAACATCTGCGGGATGCTCACGGAGTCGGCGAGTGCCAAGCTGGCGACGCCCACATACGTCCACTACCACCAGCTCAAGGGGAGCAGGCGGGGCCGCCCCGAATACAGAACACAGATGGGCTTTCCCCACCCGTGGCCGGGGGGCTGGTGGAGGCTGAGGGACATCGTCGAGCAGCAGAAGATCTCCGCTCTCGCATGCCTGAAGGTCAACTCCAGTCACAGGGAGCTCATCCTGAGGAACATGTACATGAAGGCGATGAGAAGCATAGAGGCGGGGAAGACGAAGGCCCCCTACGCTTTCATCATCAAGCCCGAGCAGCACGACGAGCTGACCTGTTATAAATTCATGAAGGTCCTCATGGACATGGACGTCAAGATCAGCAGGAGCAAGCGGGAG
>DATLAV010000050.1:0-5759 GCA_035527235.1 Patescibacteria group bacterium
ATTCGGCCTCATCGGGCAGCTCGGCGTCCTCCCCAAATACCGGAAACGTGGAATAGGCCTCTCCCTGGTCATGGACTCTCTGAACGCCATGAAGCTGCGCGACTGCGAGTACGTCTACGTAGGCACCCCCCAATCGAACCACAATGCGATCAGGCTCTACGAGAACGTCGGCTTCAATCCAATCTTCAAGATCAGCTTCTATGAGAAGAAACTAGACAGCTAAACTAATACTAGTTCATGGGCGCATTTCCCATCGCCTGAAAGGCTTCACCACGCTGCATATTTTGGCTCTACTGGAGCAGTCCCCAGACATTCAATGCGACCAGCCAGAGGCCGATCAGGATTCCGAGAAGCTTCTTCGGCATCTTGGACGTGAGATAGCTCGCTACAGGGGTGAGTATCACCCCGCCTGCGATCATGGGGAGGGTCATGTCCCACATGAAGTTCTCGAAGCCCAGCAGGAGCCCGAAGGTCAACACCGCCGTCAGGCTGATTATAGGTTCAGTAAACTCGATGACGCCTACGGCCTTCCTCGCGCGCGCGCCCATCCACCTCCGATCGCCACATCGACGAAGGCCGCAACGAATCCGAGGATGGTCGCCTTCTTCTTGGTCATCTTTCCATGCAGCCAGCTCTTGGAGGCGTCGGGTCTGATATGCTCATATAGGATCATCAAGCCCATGAACATCAGCCCCACTTGCACAAACGGCTTGGCAACCCCAAGATTTAGTCCACTGAGAAACACCGCTCCAAGAACCGATGCGACTATCCCGGGGATCAGGAGATGCCTGCTGAGCTTGAAGTCGACGTTGCCAAGTTTCCAATGTGAAATCGCGGAGACTATATCCACCGCAGCCTCCGCGGTGTGAACCGAGGCACTTGCGATGGCAGGCGCAACGCCGAAGGTGACCAGAACCGTCGTGGATGTGACTCCGATACCCATTCACAGGCAGGCGTCCACGAAGCCGCAGAACAGACCCGCCATGACGAACGCCAGGGCGCTCATCAGGATCCCACTAGGCCGTTCTTGGGAACGAGGATCAGCCTGCCATCCTTGAACAGTATCCACCTGATCCTGTCGCCGTCCTCCAGCCCGAAGTGATCGGCTATCTCCTTGGGAATTGTCATCCTCCTCCTGGTACCCCTGATGGTGATTAAGGTCTCCGTCAGGTACTCCACGTCCTCGAGATTGATCTGCACGATAACCCCAGATCGGGCATATCATTATTAAAATATATTGGATTTAGACCAACATATATTGGACTTAATCCATTATAGATTTGATTGAAATTTGGGGAAACTGGGCTCTAGTCCTCCTTGGCGTAGAGTTCAATGAAGTTACAGACCGTGCACCTGTATCCTTCGAGGCCCATCTCCCGTGTCTCATCCCTCTTGAAGATGAAACCCTTGCGCTCACCCGTCTTCTCATGCCAGATGAACCTCTTCATCTCATCCACGGCCATGTCCGTGAGTCCCTCAAGCCCCGGGGTCGGGTTCCCCATTGGAAACATTGACCCCTGGGATGCCCGCCTCATCAGGTACATAACGTGTCCATTCACCATCTTGCCACCGCACTTGGGGCAGACCGACTCCTCTGTCATGACATCATCTCTCCAGGTATCCCTTGCTTAGTTTAACGACCACGGTGTAGAGTGGGTCGACTATTTGAGCGATTCGGGTCTTCGCGGCGAGGCTGAGGAACATGTAGGCGTCCTCCCTCTCCCAGTCGTAGTCATCCGTCATCCAGTGCACCATCTCCCTGAAAGCGTGCCTCGCCGCGTCCTCAAGGGGGCGCGCGCTTCCCACGACCATCAACTCGTCAGTGGACTCGATCCTCGGCCAGTTGATCTTCGCCCTCTTCTTCAGGTCGAACTTCAGCGTGATTATGGCGGGTATCTCAAGGGCCACTCCACACACCTCGCCGTCGCCCTGGACGGCATGGACGTCGCCAAGACCGAACAGCGCACCGGGGCGGAAGACAGGCAGCATCAGTTTGTTACCAGGCTTTACATCCGGGCAGTCCATATTGCCCCCGTGGGGACCGGGGGTGAGGGTGCTGATCGACTCAAACTCCGGTGACACCCCGATAGTCCCTATGAAGGGGTCGGCCTCGATGGGAATTGTGTCCCCCCCGTCCGTCACATATAGGATCTGGCCGTTGCGTATCTCGCTGTACTTTCGCCTCGGCTCCATCAGCTTCAACCAGCCCTCAAGGGCTCCGAAGCCTGGAATGATGGCCGTCGTGCCGGACTCCGGCATCTGGATGTCCATGACCTCCACTATGAGGGTGTCCCCCTTCTCGGCCCCCTCGACAACCAGGGGACCCGTAACAGGGTTGGTGACCTTCGTAAGTGCGTCCCATGTCTCGATCTCCACGACCTCCCCGGGCTGAACGGTGCCTATGGGCGGAATCTGGGGGCCGAGAACCGAGTCGATGAGCAGGTCCAGCTCCTCGATGGGCTTCTTGTAGATCCTCCTTACCATGAAGTCGTCATCATCCTGTCTGTTAGGGGTCGATAAAACGTTTCCCACGTTGCATCACTAATAGGAAAGAATAAAAGCCAGTTCTATGCTCCTTAGTTTACGGTTCGAAAGGACCTCCTATCAACTAGAGGTGAAAGGTATGGAATACATGTATGCCGCCATGTTGCTTCACAGCGCAGGTAAGGAGATCGAGGAAGGTTCAGTCACGAACATCCTTAACGCAGCGGGCATCAGCCCTGACAATGTCAGAGTCAAGGCCCTTGTTGCCGCCCTCGCAGAGGTCGACATCGAAGAGGCCCTCAAGGCTCCAGTGCTTACAGCTGCCATGGTTGGACCCTCCGCCGCTCCTGCCGCCGCTGAGGAAGAGGCGGAGGAGAAGCCTGAGGAAAAGGAGAAGGAAGAGGA
Source organism: Patescibacteria group bacterium (assembly GCA_035527235.1). Taxonomy (GTDB): domain Archaea; phylum Thermoproteota; class Bathyarchaeia; order TCS64; family TCS64; genus BS750m-G28. The sequence continues at coordinate 2,890 of DATLAV010000050.1, forward strand.
AGAAGAGGACCTTCAGGGTCTCAGCGCCCTCTTCGGTTAGAAATCCAAAGTTTTTTCCCTCCCCGACCCAATCCCAAGGAGGGAGTCTAGACTAGATGCAAGTACCACCAGATGAATTTAGGCTACCGTTCTTTATCGAGAACGGCTACGTCAGGAAGCTCTGCCCCCACTGCGGACTCCACTACTGGACCCTTGACCCAGACTCCGAAAACTGCGGCGACGCGCCCTGCGTCGACTACACGTTCATAGGGAATACGCCGGTCAACAGGCCCTACACCATGTCGGAGATGAGGGAAAAGTTCCTCTCCTTCTTCGAGGAGCGTGGCCACACCCGGATAAGTCCCTACCCCGTGGTCGCCCGGTGGAGGAGCGACCTCATGGTCACCATCGCCAGCATAATAGACTTCCAGCCCTATGTCACAGAGGGCATCCTGCCCCCGCCCGCCAACCCCCTCGTGGTCAGCCAGCCCTGTCTGAGGTTCGAGGACATCGACCTCGTCGGGATCACGGCGGGGAGGCACCTCACCATGTTCGAGATGGGGGGGCACCACGCCTTCAACTACGAGGGAAAACCCCAGATCTACTGGAAGAACGAGACGATCCAGTACCATCACGAGCTCCTGGCGGGGGACCTCGGTGTCCCCAACGAGCTCATCACGTACAAGGAGGGGCTCTGGAGCGGCGGAGGCAACGCCGGCTACGACGTGGAGGGCTGCGTGGGAGGCCTCGAGATCTCCACCCTCGTCTTCATGATGTACCGGGTCATCGGCGACCGCATGGAGCCGATGCCCATCAAGGTCGTGGACACCGGTTACGGCATCGAGAGGTGGGCGTGGCTCAGCCAGGGCTCCCCGAGCGCTTTTCACTCGATCTACGGCCCCCTGCTCGACAAGGCGGTGAGCTGGGCGGGGATCAAGCTGGACAACGGGCTCCTGTCGGAGCTCGCTAAATACTCATACCTCCTGGACCTTGAGAACAAGAGCGAGGAGCGCATGAAGATGGCGAGGCGCATCGACATGGATTACGGGGAGCTCATGGCGATCCTCGACCCTGTCGAGGGGATCTACGCTGCCCTGGATCACACAAAGGCTCTCGCCTTCATCCTCAGCGAGGGCGTGGTTCCCAGCAACGTCAAGGAGGGCTACCTCAACCGGATGCTGCTCCGCAGGGGCTACCGCATGCTGAGGAGGGCCAGCATAGAGGACAGGCTTGCGGATCTAGTGGACGCCCAGATAGGATTCTGGGGAGACGACTACCCCCAGCTGCTCAGGATGCGCGACGAGATCCTTGAGATGGTCGCCGTCGAGGAGCGAAAGTACCAGAACACCCTCGTCAGGGGCGCAGGCCTCGTGCAACGCTACCTGAGCAGGCGGAAGGAGGTCCCCCCGGATCAGCTCATAGAGTTCTACGACTCCCACGGCCTCACCCCCGAGGACGTCAGCGACGTCGCATCCGAAATGGGGATCCAGGTCAGGATACCCGGGGACTTCTACACCCAGGTATCAACGAGGCACATGGACGCGAAGCCGTCGACCGAGGTTGAGGAGGACGTGGATCTCGTCGGCAAGGTCGAGGCACTGGAGAAGACCCGCCGTCTCTTCTACGAGGACACCTACATGAGGGAGTTCAACGGTAGAGTCGTTGAAGTTATCGATGGAAGATACGTGGTGCTAGATCAGACCGGGTTCTACGCTGAGGGCGGCGGACAGATCTCCGACGTCGGGAAGCTCATCGGGAGTTCGGGGACCTACGACGTCGTCAACGTCAAGTCGGTGGAGGGAGTCATACTACACGAGATTAACGGCCCCTTACCCAAGAAAGGAGAAGAGCTCCACGGGGTCATCGACTGGGACCGCCGTATGTCCCTCATGAGGGGGCACACGGCGACCCACATAATCCTCGGGGCGGCACGCAGGGTGCTGGGCGAGCACGCTTGGCAGGCTGGAGCCAGCAAGACCGTCGAGAGGAGCCGGCTGGACATCAGCCATTACAGCAGGCTCACACGCGAGCAGCTGGAGAGCATCGAAGAACTCGCCAACCAGGTCGTCCGTGAGGGCAGGCCGGTCTCCTGTATGTTCATGCAGCGGGATCAGGCGGAGTCCAAGTACGGTTTCAGGCTCTATCAGGGCGGTGTGGTGCCTGGGATGGAGATACGGATCGTTGATATGGGGGATTGGGACGTCGAGGCCTGCGGTGGTACCCACCTCGCCAACACGTCCGAGGCCGGCCTCATCAAGATAGTCGGATCCGAGCGGATACAGGACGGCATCGAGAGGCTCATCTACGCGGTCGGACCCTACGCGCTGAAGGAGGTCCAGAGGCGCGAGGCCATCCTGATGGAGGCCGCGGAGGTGCTAAGATCGCCCTTCGAGAAGGTGAAGGAGACCATCGTCAACAACCTCGAGACCATGAGAAACCTCAGGCACGAGCTGGATGAGCTGAAGGTAGAGAGTTCGCAGCGGCTCGCCAGGGATCTCCTCTCCAAGGCATCGAGCCTGGATGACGGGGTGAAGCTCATCCTAGACGCCGTCGACAAGAAGGCTGACCTCCTCATCGAGATCGGTAACGCCCTCAAGAGGCAGGAGGATGCCTTCGTGGCGGTTCTCCACTCGGGCGTTGAGCCGAGGGTCGTCGTAATCTCGAGCGATGAGGCCGTCAGACTCGGATACGACGCGGGGAAGATGACCCACGAGGTCTCCAAGATCATCGGCGGCGGCGGCGGCGGCAAACCCCACCTCGGCCAGGGTGGTGGGAGCAGCCTCGAGAAGTTCCTTGAGAACAGGGACCAGATCAGGGCCCTCATAGAGGCTCAGATGGGCTAGTCTCATCCGCAACCATTTTTACTCATAACCTTTATTCCGTATCCCATC
>DATLAV010000051.1:0-5235 GCA_035527235.1 Patescibacteria group bacterium
CTGCGGGAAATCACGATCTGAGCGCCATACTCTACATCCCCCCAACAGCTCACTCCAACAACCCGGTGCCGGCGGTCCTCGTCACCCACGGGATCAGCAACGCCAAGGAGACTTCGAGCTGCATCGCCCTCGAGGTCAGCAGACTGGGATTCGTCTCCCTGGCGCTGGACCTCACGGGTCACGGCGGTTCGGGGGGAGATCTCGGCGCTGACGACCCCACCTTCGGTGTCTCCACCGCCCTGGAGTACCTGGCCGGCCTCGACTACGTCGACTCGAGGCTCCTCGGGCTCGTGGGTCACAGCCTGGGAGCTGGGGCGGTCAGGGGAGCGGCGGACAGATTTGGCGTCACGGCGGTGGCGTTCCTCGGCGGCGGCGTGGGGGGGGTGAGCGAGTCGGGGGAGGACGGGGCGCTGAGCCCCACCTTCCCGCCCAACTTACTCGTGGCGGTGGGGAGCCACGATGTGCTGTTTGACATTGAGAAGCTGGAGACGACCCTGATGCCCGTCTTCGACACATCTGCCCCCGTGGTGCCGGGGGATCTCTACGGCAACATCTCGTCGGGAACGTTGAGGAAGCTCGTCGTCTCCCCAACAATTCATCTCCTCGAGCCTGTTGACCCCGCGATCGTAGGCGAGGTGACCTGGTGGATGATGCGGCAGCTCACGCCCTGGAGGAGCCGATCTCCAGACGCCCCGATCTACCTCCTTCGGGAGGGGGCGAACCTCGTCGCCATCACCGCTTTCGCCGGTCTGGTCGTCTCCGTAGCGTCGCTCATGAAGAACTATGTGGGCCCTACTCGGGGGATTAGGCGTCAAGTACGAATCTCAAAGGGTCGAATCATGCTCTGGATCTTCCTGGGGCTGGTCCTCTTCGCGCCCGTGATGGGGGCTGGTGCCCTCCTCCCCTTCCCACCTCTGATCTTCGGTTCGTCCATGGCTTGGTGGCTCCTCGTGACTGGCCTTGTAGGAGCCCTCGTCATGAGATACCCGGCAAGGAGGGTAGCCGCGTCGGGGCGAATGCTGCTCCAGGAGCTGAGGGGATCCCTGAGAACGGAGGACGTGTTCGCCGCTGCCCTTATGTTCCTGATCTTCTATGCGGTCGCTTGGATGGCGGAAGGATACACCGGGCTCGGCCTGATGTTCATCGTCCCGGTGTTCAGGCCGCTGACACTGAGGCGCCTCGCCGTGTTCCCCCTCTACGTCCCGTTCACGCTTGTCTACTTCCTCGTCGAGGGTCTGTACATGCACAGATACAGAGCCGAGGAGGGGAGATGGTGGTTGGACCTCCTCGGGGTTGTACTGTTGAGGGTCTCGCCATACGCGGTCGTACTATTCCTCCAGTACGGGGGGATGTACCTGCTCGACGTCCGACTGCTGGGGGGCTTCGTCGGCTTCTTTGTCGAGTTTCTCTGGGCGGTCGTCCCCATCTTCGCCCTGACCATCGTCTGGTCGTGGTGGCTCCATAGGGTCACCGGGAGGATCTGGATGGGCGCAGTCTTCAACTCCCTCGTCGTCGCGTGGGTGTCCGTCGGATTGTTCCCCTTCGGCTCGTTCATGTGATGGGGGATACCCCTGAGAAAGCGATGGGATATCACGAGTTTGGAGTCTTTAACGCGGGGTCAGAAACCGATCTCTTTGCTTATCGACTGCATCGCCTTGATGCCGAGGCTGAGGAACTCGCTGAGATCCAGGCCGAGCTCCTCGCAGCGCATGATGTTCTCCCTGCTCACGGCCCGGGCGAAGGACTTGTCCTTCATCCGCCTCCTGACGCTGCTCGCCTTCATCCCTTCGAGCTTCGTCGGCCTCACGAGGGCGCCCGCCACGATCAATCCGGAGAGGGCGTCGGCGGCGAAGAGGCTGACCCCCAGCCTCCCCTCGGCCTTGTGGCCGGTCAGCTCGTTGTGGCCCCTGATCGCCTCGAGCCCCTCCGCGGAGACTAGGTCTTTGACCATCTCCGCCGAGACGAGACCGTGCCTGCTGAAGTCGTCGGCGGTCTCCTCGTAGTCGATGTCGTGGAGCATGCCAACAGCCTCCCAGAGCTGGACGTCCTCCCCGAAGCGCTCGGCGAGGCCCCTCATGATGGCCGATACGGCGTTCATGTGGTTGACCAGGTTCCTGTTCTTCACGTTCTTCTTGACGAGGTCCAGAGCTTCATCGCGAGTGAGCATATCTATCAACTCCCCGATTCTGATGTTTAAGGATTTAGGGGTGGCAGCGCCGGAGCTCTGCCCATGAGAACGACCTTATTAGATGATGTGGGGCCAGAGTAGCCAGGCCAGTAGGATCGTGATGATCGCTCCCGAGAGGTCGAGGAGGACCCCAGCCTTGATCATCTCTTTGATCTCGACCTTCCCGGTGCTGTAGGCTATCGCGTTGGGCGGAGTCCCGACGGGGAGCATGAAGTCAAGGCTCGTAGATATTCCGACCGCAACCGCCAGGATGACGGGGTTCACCCCCGTTGTGCTGCCTAAGCCGATGGCAATGGGCAGGAAGACCCCCGCACTCGCCGTGTTGCTCGCTACAATGCTGATCCCGAGGCCAAAGACCGTGACGAGGGCGATGATGAGGACGCCGGATCGGCCTCCCGTGAGCATGACGAGGTACTCGCTTATCCTGACGACCAGCCCGGAAACCCCAAGGGCGGAGCCGAGGCTGAGCCCCCCTCCTATGAGCAGCAGCGTGTTCCATTTCGCCTGGGCGACATCCCTCTCGTGTATCAACCCTAGCACTAGAACCGCCACGCCGATAATAGCCGCGACGGCGCTCGACGAGATTCCGTGCCCCTCCCAGCCTATCGCGAGGGCGATCGGCTCAGGGAGCTTACTGGTAAGCCAGAGCAGGATCGAGAGGGCGAACACTGTCAGAGTCAGCTTCTGCTTGTTGTCGAGGGGTCCTATCTCGAGTTCGAGGTTCGGTATCTCCTTGACGTCCGTCGGGAAGATCGCGAAGAGGACCACCCAGGTCACGAGGATCATCACCAGCGTGATGGGCAGGCCGTAGGCCATCCACTCAAGGAATGTGATCTCGTAACCGATCATCTCCTTGAGGAAGCCGGCGGCCATCGCGCAGGTCGTCGTCCCAACGAGGGTCGAGAGGCCCCCTGCGGTCGCCGAGTAGGCGATGCCAAGGATCATGATCTTGGAAAAGTTGCCCTTAGAGTCCTTGATCTGATTGGTGAGGCGGATCGCCATAGTCACCATGAGGGCCGTGGACGCCGTGTTGCTTATCCACATGGAGAGGAACCCTGTGGTCATCATGAAGACTAGGACGACGATCCGGGCGTCGGCCTTCAGCTTGCTAATTATCTGGTAAGCGAAGTACTGATCGAGGCCCTGCTTGTCCACGGAGATCGCCAGAAGGAATCCGCCGAGGAGGAGCATGACGACAGGATCGAAGAAGGGGCTCAATGCATCCTTAAAGCTCTGGACCCCAAGCAGGGACTGCAGCAGGGGTATCATTATGGAGGTCGCCACGAGGGGTATCGCCTCCGTCGTCCAGAGGGAAGCGCCGACTATGAGGACGACGAGGGCTCCCTGCTCCTCAGGGGTAATGACGCCCGAGCTCCAGTTGTAAGCGACGATGGAGATGACAGCTACGAGCACCACAATGACTGCCTTTCTGTTCTCCAATATGATCTCTAGTCAAGGAGTAATAACAGATATAAATCTACACACTGCCCTAAATTGAAATTTTTCATACTGGCAGCATGCTCTCAGAGGCCGTTCCTGAGGTACATGATGCTCTCAGCGAAAGAACCTTGCCCGTTCTGCGCGATGGGCTTGCCAAGCTCTGTTGAGAGGGTCTCGACGATGAGGTCCTCGATTATCAGGTGGCCTGAGCCCAGTATCTTCTCCAGGATGTCCCGGAAATCCTGGGCTCTGTCGGGTAGGTCCTCCATCCTGAGCGAGTGGGAGCTCTCCATCGTCCCGAGGATTACTTTCGTTGACTTTTCACCGAAGATGTCTATGAGTATATCCTGGATCGTGCTCTGCATCAGGCTGTTGAAGGGGGATTTGGGTGCTGCGTCGGTCTTCATCTCGGCTCTCATCTCTAGGGTTGCTTCGGGTGCCATCAGTTCTACATAACCTTGCTCTTGTTAATCATGCTGAGCTCTCGAGCCTTCGCCTCGATGTACTCCTCGACTTTCTTCTCGCCGTACTCGGCCTCGTCGCGATGGGACTCCAGTAGCTCTTCCACCTTCCGGAAGAGGTCCTCCATCCTGACGGGCTTCAGGACGTACATGTCCGCCCCCTGGTTCACCGCCTTTATCGCGTTCTGGAGCGTGGGGAAGCCGGTCACTATCATCCTCTTCATCGTCGGCGCGACCTTGGCGAGAACCTTGAGCAGCTCCGTCCCCTCGATATCGGGGAGCTTTATATCTATCAATGCGAGTTGGTAGGGCCTCTCACCGGCCTTCCTGATGGCCTCTTCACCGTTGGACGCGATCTCCACCGTGTAGCCCCTACTCTCTAGGTTCATCCTGAAGACTGTCCTGATGTTCTCATCGTCGTCGATGACCAATATCCGGGGGTTTGATGGCATTTCATCTCTCCATGGCTACGTGAAGCCTTTCATGTTATCTTTGAGAGACCATTAAAGGCATTATGAATCGCTCATATCGATCATCTCTTAATCAAAAGGCAAGAAAACATTAAATGATAAAATAGGGAAATGGAGTTAAATTTGGGAGTAAAATTGGGGATCACTCGTTATAATATAGGATCTTTCCGCCGACGATGGTCATCTTGACCTCTACGTCCTTGATCTCGGTGGAAGGGATCTCGGTGAGGTCCTGCTCCAAAATTGCCAAGTCGGCGATTTTGCCCACCTCCACGCTACCCTTGAGGTCCTCCTCGAAGGATGAGTAGGCGGCGTCGAGGGTGAACCCCTTCACCGCCTCCTCGAGGGTGATCCTGCTCTCCCTGACGGGGTGGTTGACCGCGGACCAGATGCCGTAAAGGGGGTGGAAGGGCATCCCATCGGAGCCGAAGGGGACCCTGACGCCCTCGTCCAGTAGAGCCCTATAGGGGTTGTTCTGCTTCAGCCGCCTCTTGCCAATGCGCGCCTCGTACAGCCCGTCCGGGCCGCTCCACTCACCGACGAAGTTGGGCTGCATCGAGGCGATTATCCCGAGCTGCCTCATGCGCTCTATCTGCTGGGATGAGAGGAGCTCACAGTGCTCTATGCGGTGGCGGTGGTCCTTCCTCGGGGACTCACGGATGGCCTCCTCGATGGC
>DATLAV010000052.1:0-7256 GCA_035527235.1 Patescibacteria group bacterium
GTTGTAGCGCCCGACTGACCGGGTGAGAGCCTCAGGTGGGGAGATGTCGGCAGTGAGGGTGCTGGCTGTGACCCAGAACGTGGCAGCGACAATCCCCAGAGTCCCCCTCACCAGCATCAGTTGGCTTATCGAGGTTGTGAAGCTGAACAGAAGGATCACGAGGATCCCAAGTGCGGTCGTCCCTAGGTAGAATCTGACTCTCTCGAACCTGTCCAGGAGAAAGCCCGAGACAAGAGTCATCACCGTGTAGACCACCGACCCCACGGCCCCGAGGACACCGAGCGTGACATAGGAAGCGCCGAGCTCCTCTGCGTAGACAGGCACAAGGAACGTGATCGTCCCGTAGGCCATGGAGGTCAAGAATATGGTGACATACAGGTAGACTAGGAGCATCGGCCTTCGCTCAGCCTCGGGGGACCCCATATTTCACCTTCCCAAAGGTATACCTTGGCCATCTCAAAAAAGGAAAAGATGTAGATTTTCGAACGCTTAGAGCGGCTTGCACACGATCTCGTGGAACTTCATGTTCCTGAAGAGGTTCGACGTTGAAGGCGTCAGAACCATGACAGTGTCTGCTCCGGCGTGACTGCCGGCGACGCAGACCACCTTTTCGTTGGGCGGCAGTATCCCTCCGTCTGACGCCATCATCGCGATCTCGACGCAGACCTTGACGCCCTGGCTAAACATCCGTAGAACGTTGGCCACGAGCGTCGACACAGGGGGTACAATATTGGGTATTCGGGCTTCCTGAGGCTCACCCCTGGGGGGTCTCTGCCTTGAGACGCCCACGTCTATGCCGCCTGTGAGGACGTCAGTTCCAGTATAGACTTTGGCTCCCACCGCCTCAAGCTTCTCACGCGTCTCCTGGGGCATGAGCTGTACGCCAGTGTCCCTGTAACCCGTCTGATGGGTGACGATGATCAGCTTCAATCCGCTGTCCTCGAACACCTTGATGGCCTCAAGGGCTGTGAACCCCGTCGTGGAGGAGACGAGGACGGTGTTGATGCTCCTATCCTTGGCGGCCTCAAGGGCAATCTCCAAGGTCTTGACGGTGTGCTCCTTCCCCCCTTTCTCGAAGTAGATAGTCTTCTTCTCTAGACTCATCTAGATTCCTCTGATACATTGAGAAGATCGGGTTTACGGGAGAAAAGCCTTCCGCCCCTTCAGAGAAAGGGGTTGTGAACCTCGCGTTCTCCCGAGATAGCGATACTTTCCCCGCAATACTTGCACCTCTTCTCGTCATCGAGGTTCCATCCGTCTACTGAGTAACCCCTTCTCTCAATGACCGCCCTGCCACAGCTCGGGCAGAAAGTGTTATCGAAGTCGTTATGGACGTTACCCACGAAGACGTACCTGAGCCCCTCCTCCATCGCCATCTCCCGAGCACGCACAAGTGTCTCGACGGGGGTGATGGGGACGTGGTTGAACATGTACTGGGGGAAGAACCTGCTCAGGTGCAGTGGGGTATCCGGACCAAGGTTCTCATAGATAAACCTAGCCATGCCTCGGGTCTCTTTCTCATCGTCGTTGGTCTCAGGGATCATCAGGAAGGTGATCTCGACGTGGACACCCTCCTCCTTCATCCTAACCGTGGCGTCGAGGACGCTCTGGAGATCCGCGCTGCAATGTTTCCTGTAGAAACCTTCGTTGAAGGCCTTCCAGTCGACGTTGGCGGCGTCGATGACGTCAACGACGGCCTCCAGGGCTGGGATGGATATGTAGCCGTTCGTCACGAGGACGTTCTTGACATCCTTCCTGCTGGCGACGCGGGCCACGTCCTCAACATAGTTCAGGTTGATGAGGGGTTCATTGTAAGTGTACGCAATGCTGGTGCACTCCTGCCTCCTGGCAACCGCAACCACCTCCTTGGGGGACATATATCGCAACGGCTGCTCCCCGGGCTTCGCAGTGGATATGTGCCAGTTCTGGCACCATGGGCACGTTAAGCTACACCCGATACTGCTTATGGATAGGGCTAGGCTCCCAGGGTAGAAGTGGGCGAGTGGCTTCTTCTCGATGGGATCGACGGCGAGGGCGGACAGTAGCCCGTAGGTGAGGCTGATGAGCTTCCCGTCCTTGTTCTCCTTCGTGTCGCAGAACCCCCTCTCTCCCTCCTTTATGACGCACATTCTGGGGCAGATGGTGCACCTCAGGGCGTACTCTCCGAAGGGTTCCGAGAAACGTGATTCCATATCCAAAAGGGTACGCCTCAAGATGGTGAACTCTGCTCAAGTATTAACGGTTTCCTCCAGTAACCCTTGTATTCCATCGACCCCAATAATAAGTAGCGAAATGCGGTCTCTCAGGGATCCAAGGAGCAACGCTCTAGACGATCCGAAGGTAATAGCTAGCCTACCAAGGTACGTCGACGTAGTCAAGGGGAATAGGCTGGCAAAGTTCGTGATCGCGAGGGGCTTCCAGGTGGACTTCGATGATGCCTCGACCTCGGACCTGTGGAGCCTTCACGCAAGGAGCCTTGAAGGCTATCTCAAGTACGATGAGGCCCTCAACGCCGGAGAGATCGAGTTGGACACCCCGGACTCATCCTTCCTCGACCTCAAAGTGGAGTTAGGAAAGAGGATCATGGAGAGCTGCCACCTCTGCGCCCGACGATGCGGGGTCGACAGGAGTAGCGACGAGACCGGTTACTGCCGCTGCAGCGATGACTTTGCATATTCGAGCTGCTTCACGCACCTGGGGGAGGAGCCAGAGTTGGTGCCCTCGGGGACTATATTCACATGCGGCTGCACAATCAGGTGCATCCACTGCCAGAACTGGCAGATCAGCCAGTGGCGGGAGGCCGGTGACGCTATGACCCCCGAAGGCATGGCCAAGATAGTCGAGGTCCTGAGGAGGCACGGGTGCTGGAACATCAACATGGTCGGCGGGGACCCGACCCCCAACGCATGGCTCTGGCTCAGGACGATGCACGGGGTCACGAAAAGCATCGCGACCGTCTGGAATAGCAACTCCTACTACAGCACCGAGACCGCCCAGCTTCTCGCGGGGTTTATCGACCTCTACCTCCTCGACTTCAAGTACGGGAACAACCGATGCGCAGAGGAGATCTCTGACGCTCCAGGCTACTGGGAGGAGTGCACCAGGAACCACCTCATGGCGAAGAGGTACGGCGAGCTACTCATTAGGGTGCTAGTGCTCCCGAGTCACAACGAGTGCTGCACGGGGCCCATCATCAACTGGATAGCTGAGAACCTGGGCCCTATGACAAGGGTCAACCTCATGTTCCAGTACCGGCCCGAGTGGCGGGCGGGGGAGAGGGAAGAGCTGAGACGCAGGCTGACGCGGGCGGAGATACAGGAAGCCCTCGACATGGCTAGGGACGCAGGCTTGGTGAACCTCGTGAGGGGCTGAATGACCATGTTCATTCACCTCCCTCCCCTCAAACACTGAGTCCGATTTATATTATGAATCTTCTACGTCCAAGATGAGGACAGAGAAGTGGGTGAGACGCTGCTCCAGTGGGTGAAGAAGAATCGGCCTTCAGACCTCAGGCTAGCTGATAGAAGGGCTTCTAAGCCGAAGGATACTGCTCCTCGTAAAAGAAAGGGAAGAATTATTTTTGACGCCTGAGCCCCAGTCTCAGCGTTAGTCCGTCGATGTCGTACTCTTCAGTGTGGGCGTCCTGAGGTGGATTGCCCTTGATCAGCGTCGCTGACAGCGTCTCGGCGGAGATGTACTCCCTCTCGGCGTCAAATATCTCCTCCAGACTCGGGCTTCCCGAGTAGTGTGTCTCGATTACGTCGTCGATGTTGAAGTTGGCGTCCTTTCTGAGCGCCTGTATCCGCCTCACTATGTCCCGGGCGAGGCCCTCCCGCTGAAGCTCCTCCGTTATCTCCGTGCTCACGCCCACGACCAGGTCCGCTTCCTCCAGCGTGGAGTAGCCTGCGAGGGGCACGTGCTCGACCACCACCTCCTCGGAGAGGAGCTCCACAGGATCCCCCTCGACCATGAGCATCACCGATTCTCCGCTCAAAAGTTTTCCCGCTTCGTCCTGGTTGAGATGGGTTATAGCCTCGATGATCTGGGGCATCTCTCTGCCGTGCTTTCTGCCCAGGAGGCTCCTGACGGGTTTCAATTGATATTGCTGCAGCTCCCTCTTATCGGTGATTAGTCTGAGGGCCTTTACGTTGAGCTCCTCCTCAATCAGCTCGTGTAGCCCCTTCACCTGGAGGAGCGCGTCCTCCGCCGTCGCTATTACGGCCTCCTGGAGGGGCTGCCTCAGCCTTATCCCGCTCCTACTCCTCGCCGCCCTCCCCATGCTGCTCACCTTCATGGCAAGGTCCATTCTCTCCATGAGATCCTCGTCGATCAGCCCCTCCTCCAGCTCGGGCCATCTATGCAGGTGAACGCTCTCAGGGGCGTCCGACTCCACACCTCGAACGAGGTTCTGATACATCGCCTCCGTTAGGAACGGGGTAACAGGCGCCATGAGGAGGCTCAGAGTTTTGAGGCATGTGTAGAGAGTCGAGTAGGCGGCCCGCTTGTCGTCGTCAGCCTCGCTCTTCCAGAAACGTCTCCGACTCCTTCGGACGTACCAGCGGGATAGGATGTCGACGAACTGCTCCACCTCCTTCGTCGAGTTGAAGACCTCATAGGAGTCGAGCTCCTTCGTGACGTACCTCACCAGCCTGTTGAGCCTCGACAGTATCCACCGGTCGAGCTGGGAGAACTCTTGGGGCTGCTGCTCGGGGGTCCAGCCGTCCAGGTTGGCGTAGAGGGTGAAGAAGTTGTAGACGTTGAGCAGGGGCATGAAGAAGAGGCGTTTCACCTCGCCGGCCTTCGTGTATCCGAAGAGGATGTCGCTCTCAGGCTTTGTGGAGCAGAACATCCACCTCATCACGTCGGCGCCCATGGTGTCGGCCGCGTCGTCGAACCAGATGGCGTTCCCCCAGCTCTTGTGCATCTGCCTGCCGTCCTCGGCGAAGACGGTGCCGTGGCCGAGGCAGACCTCGTAGGGGGTCCTCCGCTCCAGTATGGTGCTCATGGCGAGCATCGAGTAGAACCAGTTCCTGAACTGGCCGATATAGCTCTCCGTGATGAACTCCGCTGGGAACCACTTCTCCCAGTACTCCCTGTCGGTCCTATAGTCCAGCGTCGAGTAGGCGACGATCCCGGCGTCGAGCCACGGGTTGCCGACGTCAGGTATCCTAGACGCGACTCCCCCACATTTTTCGCATTTGATCTTCACGGCGTCGATGTAGGGCTTGTGGGGGCTGTGCCCCTCGAACGCCTCCCATCCCTCGGTCGCCCTCTCCTTGAGCTCATCCCTGCTCCCTATGACGTCGAATCCACCGCAGTCGGGGCACACCCAGATGGGAAGGGCGAGGCCGGAGTACCTCTTCTTGGAGATCATCCAGTCGTCCATATTGCTTAGCCAGTCGAGCTCCCGGCTAAGGCCGAACTCGGGTATCCACCTCGTCTGCTTGGCCGAGTCCATTATCTGATAACGAAGGCTTCCCTCCTTCTCCCCCTCCGTGACCTCTTCGAGGGGCTTGTCGAGTTTTTCCCCCATGTTGATGAACCACTCGTCAACGTGGCGGAAGACGAGCTCGCTCCCACATCTCCAGCAGATCGGGTACCTGTGGGTGTAGGCCTCGGTCCTGAACATTACCCCCTTCTTTCGCAGGTCATCGAATATGGGCTCAGGCGAATCGTAGACGTGGGTGCCGGATAGCCATCCTAAACCGGCTACGAAGACCCCGAACTCGTCAAGCGGGGCGACGACCGGAAGCCCGTACTCAACACCGAGCTCGAAGTCCTCCTTGCCGGCCCCTGGGGCGATGTGCACCATGCCGGTGCCCTCGGACTCCCCCACCTCGTTCCAAGAGATTACCGTGTGGGCTTCGGGGGCTCCAAGCCCCTTGGGCAGCTCCAACTCGTCGTAGGGGCCATCATATTTCCATCCGACGAGATCGGAGCCCTCAAGCTCCTGGAGAACCTCGTGATCCCCTCCCGGGAATACCGACTGAAGCGTGCCCTTCGATAGGTAGAGGACCTCTCCATCGTGTTTCACCTTGACATATACGAGGTCAGGATGGACTGCTACAGCCACGTTGGATGTAAGGGTCCATGGGGTCGTCGTCCAGATGAGAAGGGAGCCCTCCATCCCCCGGAGGGAGAACTTAACATAGACGCTGGTATGGGTGAGCTCCTTGTACCCCTCGGTGACGATCTCATGCTGACTGATCCCGGTGCTGCACCTCGGGCACCAGGGCATCGAGTCGAAGCCCCTGTAGATCCAGCCCCTCTGATGGAGGTTCTTCAGGACGGTCCAGATCATGTAGTTGTTCTCATCGGAGAATGTGAAGTAGCTGCCACCCATCTCCCTGGAACCGAGCTTGCCTACCAATTCCTCAGCTGTCCCGGTGACAGGGCCGTGGGTGCCCACGTAGGTCGTCTGCTCCAGGGGGTGGTCCATCGCCTCCTTGAGCTTCCGTAACTCCGACGGGTCGTTCCAGTCGTTCCACATACCGAGCCTCATGGATTGCTCAGTCTGGACGGCGGAGTACTCGAGTACCCTCTGCTTGCACCTCTTAACGAAATCGGCGACACCGTACCTCTCGATGTCCCTTTTAGACGTGAAGCCGAGCTCCTTCTCGACCTCAACCTCGATCCATAGCCCCTGGCAGTCGAAGCCGTTCTGGTTTCTGACCTCGTAGCCCCTCATGAACTTGTACCTGGCCCAGAGGTCCTTGTACGTCCGGCCCCAGGCGTGGTGGACACCCATGGGGTTGTTCGCCGTGATAGGACCGTCGATGAAGCTCCAGCCTGGCCTGCCCTTCTGCATCTCGACGCGCTTCTTGAAAGCCTGCGTCTCCTCCCAGAGCTTGGTTATCTCCCGCTCCATAACAGGTATGTCGACCTTGCTGTCTATCTGCCCGAATGTCATATGTCGCCCTCACCTACCATTAACTTACGTAAAACTCTTCTCTGATAGTCAGGGGTGTCCTCACTCACGAAAAGGCTAAATTTTATGGTCACCGGACACCGATGGCACCAGAAAAAGGGGTGCAACATTGAAATAAAAAAGTATAGGTCATATGTGAGATTGAAACCTAGTGTCCACTGGCTTTCACAAATAATAAAGAAATGTGGGTTATTCCTGTGTTATGACCTCGTCAAGGTCAAGCAGCGCACTCGCCCCATCGAAGTAGCTCAACACACCCAAGCCCTTCTCAGTAACCACGTAACGACGACGACTGCGCTTTTCACCCTCAACAACAACCTCAGCAAGC
>DATLAV010000053.1:0-2211 GCA_035527235.1 Patescibacteria group bacterium
TGCGCTGCTTGATAACGGGAAGCTTGAGGATGCCCTGGAAATAGCGCTCCGGGCTGTGAGCCTCTCCCCCGACAGCGACATAGCGCATCTCGCCCTCTGCAGGGCCTACTACTTGAACGGCGCTAAAACCAAGGCCGTCGAGGAGTACAGGCTGGCCTTGGTTCTCAATGAGAAGATCACGTTCACGGTGAATCGTTCGAGCAGGTACTCGTTCATATTGGAGGACGAGGTTTTCCGGGAAGACAAACCGGAAGAAAAGTGAACTTTACTCGCCGTAGGGTGGCCGTTTGGCCGTGACGAGGGGCACCTCGATCATCTCGCCGGATCTCCAGATCGTCAGGGTCACTTCCTGGTCTGGGGAGATCTTCTCGGCGATGTAGCCGTCCCAGTCTCCCCAGGTCCGTATGGGCATCCCGTCGATGGCGACGATGATGTCCATGGCCCTGTAGCCCGGGCGTCCCTGTGTGTCGAAGGTCTCTTCGCCGGGTTGGAGCCCCGCCTCATCTGCCGGGTAGTCCTCCATCAGGTCCAGGATGAGGATTCCGTTCTGGGTCGCCTCGATGTTGATGACGTTGTAGCCCTCGATGAGGGAGGGCGTCAGGAGCACCCCGTAGAAGCCGAACAGCGGGTGGGTGTACTCCCCCTCGTCGACGATGGTCGTTGCGACCCTCTCGACGATGTTGGACATCACTGCGAAGTTGATGCCGTAGAGGGTTCCGGCGTTGGTGATGCCTATCACCCTTCCGTCCAGGTCGAGGAGGGGCCCACCAGAGCTCCCCGGGGCGATGGTGACGTCGAGCTGGATGACCGGTACGATGAGGGGCGGGAGATCGAGCCTCTCTATCACCTGGCTGATGTACCCTGAGGAGAGGCTGCCGCTGCTCCCTAGGGGGTTGCCGATGGCGATGGCTTCTTGCCCGATCCAGAGGAGGGAGGAGTCCGTCGTCTCCAGGGGCATGACGTCTGAGGGGGGGTCCTGTACCCTGAGGACGGCGATGTCTGAGTAGGGGTCCGACCCGATGACCGTGGCGTTGCCCCAGGTGCCGTCGTGGTATCCCACGTTCACCGTATCCGTCTCGTTGACGACGTGCCAGTTGGTGAGCAGGAAGCTGCGGTTAAACCACATGAACCCGGAGCCCTGCTTCTGGAGGGTAGTGATGATCACCACAGATTTTCGGGCTCTCTCGTAGACCCTGGCTGGTGTCCTATTCTGGTACTCCGCCAGCCTGGACTCTAACTCGGCTACCTCCGACTGGAGGAGGGACAGATTCCCCTGCATCTCGTAGCTCAGGGACGTGCTCAGCGCCGTAATCTCGTCGGAGATCTTCCCGATGGCAGACGCTGTATCCTCCAGCGTGAGCCTGTTCGCATCGATCTCATCGCCTAGTCCGGCGACCTCGTCTCTCAGGTTCGTCTCGAGTTCGCTGACCGCCTCCCAGTTGGTCGAGAGCCCGGACTCCAGGGTGGTGAGGCTCTCCTGGGTCCTGTTTATTGCTTCTTGTATCTCCTTCAGGCGCTGGTTCTGCTCCGAGTCCCTCTTCTTCTGGGAGTCGATGTGCTCATAGATCAGGTAGGTGTTCGTCGCTGAGAGGAGCAGGGCTATGACCACTAGAAAGGTTACGACCTGATTCTGCCTCTGAGACATCCTAGATCATCAATGGTTAAACGCATTTAATATGCCATGGTCGTCCCTGAGGCGGCTCTCGCTCATGAAAGGGGGGAAGGTTGCGTTAATACTTGGGAATGTCCTCCGGATTGTAGAGCTCCCCGTTGAGCATTATCTTCTTCAGTGATGTCCGGATCGCCGAGATCTTCTGGAGGGGGTCATCCCGCAGAATTATGAGGTCAGCGTACTTCCCCTCCTCCACGGTGCCCAGCTCCCCCTCGACCCCGACGCTCCTCGCGGCGTTCAGCGTCCCGGCGGCGACGGCCTGCTCGAGGGTCATCCCCCAGGCCACCATGTACTCCAGGTCTCTCGGGTTATCTCCGAAGAGGTTGTCGGGCATCCCGGCGTCGGTCCCCATGGCGATGGTGACCCTGCTGGCGAGGGCGTTCCTGAAGTTTGGCTCGGTCTCTTCCCAGATGCCGGTGGTGACGATCCTGTCGTGGATTCCGCCCTCGCCGAGGTGGTCTAGGTGGCCACAGAACGTCTTCAGGGTCGGGAGCAGGATGAGCCCCCTCTCCTTCATGGTCTTGATATGATCCTCGGTT
>DATLAV010000054.1:0-4044 GCA_035527235.1 Patescibacteria group bacterium
GCTCACGTGGTAGAGGACCACGCCGCCGTACTCCGGCGTGATGACCATGTTCATCCCGTTGTCCAGCTTCACAAGTATCGTGTTGCCCCTCGAGACAGCGGACTCGACGACGCCATCGACGAGGCGATCATAGTCCCTCAGGTCTTTGTTGATGAACCCGATCTTCTGCATCCTCTCATAGTCCCGCAGGTCACAGGCCGATATCCGCTTCCCTGGCAGTTCCTTGTCCAGCTGTCCGGCGAGGATTGACGCCTCAGGGAGTTCAACGCTCATCTTGACATCCACACCGAATTCACGAGTAAAAACGTGTGCGTGAAACAATAGTGTTGACCCCGTTTAAAAATTCGTCCCCGAACGAGGCGTACTCCCAGCTGGGGAATCCGAGTATAGTTATATCAGTGCACTTGTGTGAAGTAGATCCATATGGTCTCAGAGAAGGACATCGCCGAGTTCGGCGACCTCTGGTCGCTCATGTACTACACCTTCGCGAAGGAGATGGTGGACAGCTTCGGAGAGGAAGGAAAGGAGGCCCTCGTAAGGGCGATCAAGGCATACGGCAGGGCAAGGGGGCTACGCCTCAAGAAGCGCCACGAGGAGATGGGGCTCCCCATCAACCTCAGATCCCTCTTCGAGGTCTACGACCTGCCCGGTCACCCCGACACCGAGAAGGAGCGCACCACCTTCGAGGACGAGCTCCTCGTCAGTTTCACGTACGTCTGCCCCTACGAGCGCATCTGGCGCGCCAGGGACGGCAACGACCTGGGGCTCCTGTACTGCGAGAACTTCCATCACGCCATGTGGCAGGCCTACAGGACCGACCTCGACGTCCAGATACCAGAGATAATCACCAAGGACGACCCCCGCTGCAAGTTCGTGGTCACTCAACCCAAACGCTAATTTCTTAATTTTCTTTTTACTTGAATTCTTGAGATATCTTATAGAAAGGTTAGCAGCCTGAAAAAAGGTAAGAAAGTGGTGCTACTCGATCTTCTTGTACCAGCTCTCTGGAGCGACGTCGGACTTGGGGTCGTAGTCCGATGGTAGGAGGACGTCGATGCCGAGGATCTCGGTTATGAATATCTCCAACACGCCCTTGACGATGGTGCCCTGCTCAAGGTGGCCCCCCATGGTGGGGACGTCCCAAGCTCCGCCAGTGACGAAGTGGATGGCCGGGAAGGGCTCCTCCTTTCCCTTCATAATCCTCGGGTGGATCACCCCGCTCATGGAGAGGATCATGCTCTGATTGCCGATCGTCGCCGTTGACTCGTTGTGCCAGTTGCTCGGATTGGACGTATCTGGAGCCCACATCAGGAACTTCGTGGGCTTGAGCCCACCCATGAAGGCAGCATGTATCTTGGCGAAGCGTATGTCGTGGTCCAGTGCGAACTGCTGAATAGCGAGATAGACATCTGCACCCGTTGTCAGCCGCAGAATGAACTCCCTGCCCCTCTTCGCCTCGACGACGTGATACTCCTTGGGATTACTTGCGTCCTGCTCCCATTTCTCCTTCATAATCAATCCCTTAATCGATAATTGGGGACCCAGAAAAGACTTTTCATAGTTGGAACCCCTGTGAAACGCAATTATTTTAGAAATTTAAACATAAACGCGTGAAGTAACGCCGCCTAGATGTCCTCCAAATCCACTTGTTTTAAAAACAGATCAGACAACCATAATCTGTCAAGACATGCCGATGAACGGAGAACGAGCGTACCAGCTGATGAAGGAGTCAGACGTCGACATCATCGTCGCCTCATCAACCGAGAACGTTTATTACATCTCGGACTATTGGAGCCTCGGAAAGAAACTTGGATGCGGAGTAGAAGCATACGCAATCCTACCGATCGAGGCGGACCCGGCGTTGATAACGCCCTTGGGAGAAGCCGACCTCATCGTCGACAGCCAGACCTGGATAAACGACCTTCGCTTTTACGGGGAATCAGGCCTTGAGCTAAGCGAACCCAATGATCCCCCTGAGCAGACTGAGGCGCTATTGAAAATATACAGGGAGGCGAAGCCGGAAGCAGACGGCGTATCGGCTCTCTTGAAGAGCATAGAGGATAAGGACCTCCAGAAGTCGAAGATCGCCCTCGACTCCTCGGGGATGGACCCGAGGGAATACGAGTACGTCAAGGAGAAGCTCCCGGACTCCGAGATAACTGACGGTGCGGAGATACTCAGGAAGATACGGCTCGTTAAGACCCCTCCCGAGGTCGAGAGGATAAGGAGGGCAACAGAGATCACGGAGAAGTCCATGGAGGACGCCCTCGAGATCGCCCGCTCCGAGATAACGGAGCTGGACCTGTCTGGGATGTTCGCCTACTCGGTCGCCTATGACGGCGGTCAGGTCACCCAGAACATGATAGGGATCGGTGAGAGGAGTGCTTACCCCAACCCCGTTCCCTCGATATTCGCAGCGAAGCGACGTGATCTGATCAGGATGACGCTGGGCTGTACATGGGACCACTACCACTCCAACATCTCGAGGACTGCGGTGATAGCTCGTCCTCAAGCGAAGGCTCAGAGGAGATGGGAGGCGGTGCAGAGGTCTCAGGACGCCGCTCTCGACCTCGTCAAGCCGGGTGTCAAGGTCTCCGAGATCTGTGCAGCAGTGGAGAAGGAGTTCAAGTCGGCCGAGATCGAGGGATTGAGGACGCCGGTCGGCCACTGCCTTGGAGTCCAGTGCAACGAGGAGCCCGTCATCCAGAAGGGAGCGGACGGGGAGCTTATCGAGGGCATGGTGCTGAACATCGATATACCCCTCCTGGAGCTAGGCTGGGGGGGAGTCCAGCTTGAGGACACCGTCCTGGTCACCTCAGACGGCTTTAAGCTGCTCACTAGGACGGATAGGACTCTCTATCTCCTCTAAGAGGACTCTTCTTTATCAAAGAAAATATGGGAGCTTAGGCCATGTATATGGCCGGTCTGTAGGGTTTCGCCCTGCCCGCTCTCTTCTCAGGGTCCTCTATCCAAGGATCGCTCTCCGAGGAGATGGATACCTCACATCCGAACTCATTCGCGAAGAAGCCGGAGGCGTCCTGCAACAGGGTCGACTCGTTGACGACCTCCATGCTCCTCCTCAGACTCACCATGTCGGCGGGTGACCTCTTCACGTCCTCGACTAGTATTCGGGCGAACTTGGGCACCTCCGTCCGACGGGCCCTCAGCTCCTCATCCTTGAAGGACTCCTGGATTAGGGTGCCTATTTCGAGCCTTCCAGACTCCTGTAGCTCAAGCGCCTTCAGGTACACCTTCCACTTCCATCCCGCCGCGGTGTAGAAGTGGACTCTGCTGGGGAAGATCCCAGTGACCTGAATGATCTTCTTCACGTCCTCGAGGCTGTCACGGATCACGGTCTCCAGCTCCTCGGCGTCGGCCCTCACCAACGCCTCATCGGGAACGGGCCATGAGGAGAAGGCCGCGAAGCCCTCGTTTCCCATGGCCTCCCAGATCTCCTCGCAGAGGTGGGGCGTGAAGGGTGTTAGCAGCCTCACCTGGATCTCGACCACGGTCCTGAGCACGTGCTGGATGGCGGTTTTTCTCTCGGTCCGCTCCTTCTGGGGCTCCACGCGCTTCATGTACCAGTCCAGGTCCTGGTTGAGGTTGTACAGGGCGGCGTGGATCGTCTTACGGACCTTCATCTCGGTCATCGCCTCGTTGGCCTCCCTGACGTAGGCCTGGAGCCTGCTCAGCATCCAGAGGTCCGACTCGGTTAGATCGTGATCTTCGCCTACGCCTCTGGCAACTATCTCCATCGCCCTCGAGTTGAACCTCTCCAAGTTGTCGGCCATGGACTTGGCCAGGTCAGGGCTGAAGTCCGCGTCCTTCAGGGGTTCAGCGGTGATCATCAGCGCCAGCCTGAGGGGGTCCGCCCCGAAGCGGTCGATGGCAGTGGCGAGGGGGATGATGTTGTTCATGGACTTGCTCATCTTCTGGCCCTCCATTAGCACGCTGCCGTTGACCACAATCCCCCTAGGCCAGTTCTCCCTCGGGAAGATGGCGTCGTGGTTAAAGACCATGAACGTCAGGTGGTTAGGGATCAGG
>DATLAV010000055.1:0-2267 GCA_035527235.1 Patescibacteria group bacterium
CACCGAGGACGTCATCGAGATGGACAGGTCGGAGGCGAAGAAGCTGACACCCCGCAGGATGGAGCTCCTCGACCAGCTCTCCAGGAACAGGGCGGACTCCATCAACGACCTCGCCTCGAAGATTGGGAGGGACGTTAAGAACGTCTACAACGACCTCAAGATCCTGGAGGGGATCGGGTTCATCCAGCTCGTTAGGGACGGCAGGAAGATGATCCCCGAACTACGGGTCCACGAGGTCACCATCCTCCTCTGGTAGCATGCAAGTTATATGACGTTCACCTACAGTCTATGAGGCATATCCAGAATGTTTGACGATATGACGAAGGCGGACCTGCTCCTGCTCAACGGCAAGATAGTCACCGTCGACGCCGACTTCAGTGTGACGGAGGCAGTCGCGGTGAAGGACGGAGAGATTGTGGACGTCGGTACGACGGCCGACCTCTCGAAGTGGCGGGGGGCGGGAACCGAGGTCCTAGACTTGGAGGGGAAGACCGTGCTCCCTGGACTGATAGACTCTCACATCCATGTCATGGGGACCGGTCAGCTCATCTCCCAGATCAACTGCCGGACACCCCCGATGCACTCCATCGCCGATATAGTGGCAACGGTCAAGGAGAGGATCGAGGAGGCCGAGCCCGGGGAGTGGATCCTGGGCAGGGGCTGGGACCAAGCCAAGCTCAAGGATCACCGGAACCCCAACCGCTGGGACCTGGACGCCGTCTCCCCCGACAACCCCGTCTGGCTGACACGGACCTGCGGCCACATCGGCGTAATCAACAGCCGGGCGCTGGAGATCGGCGGGGTGTCTAAGGACACGCTCCAGCCCGTGGGGGGCAACATCGAGAAGGACGATCAGGGTGAGCCCACGGGCCTCCTGGAGGAGGGGCCGGCGATGAACATCGTACGCCAGCACATCCCCCTGTCCAGCTTCGATGATGTCGTCAAGGCGCTCAAGGCCGCGAGTGAGGCTTTCAACGAGGTAGGGATAACCGGCGTCATCGACGCGGGGATGAACAACAGGGTAATGCGGGCGTACCAGAAGACGGTCGCCGACGGCGACCTCAAGGTGAGGGTAAACATGATGCTCGCCGGGAGTGCCGCGGGAGAGACCGCCGAGGAGAGCTACGAGCGCATAAGCAACTTCCCCATGACGACGGGGTACGGCGACGACCTCCTCAGGTTCCTGGGGCTGAAGCTGCTCATCGACGGCGGGGTGGGGGGCAGGACCGCCCTCCTCAGGGAGCCCTACGAGCACCAGCATAAGAACAAGGGCATCCTCACGATGCCCGTGGAGGATCTCCAGAAGAGGGTGGACGCCGGGAACCTAGCGGGGATGATGGTGGGGATCCACTGCGCCGGCGGGGGGGCCATGGACATCGTGCTCAACGCGTTCGAGGAGACCGACAAGAAGCGCCCCATCAAGGGCCGCAGGTTCGCGATAATCCACGCCTACCAGCCGACGGAGGAGAACTTCGAGACCTGCAAGCGCCTCGGGATCGTCGTCGCCTCCCAACCCAGCTTCCTCTACTACCTCGGCGACAGCTACCACGAGAACGTCGGGGATGAGAGGTCCAAGTGGCTGAAGCCCCACAGGGCCTGGATCGACCACGGCATCGTTGTAGGAGCGGGCACCGACTCGCCGGTGACACCGTACCCGCCGTTCCCCAGCCTCTGGGCGTCCATCGCTAGGAGGACCGAGGTCGCGGGCATACAGATGGGGACGGAGCAGAGGGTGACGAGGGAGGAGGCCATCAGGATGTACACAATCAACGGCGCATACCACACCTTCGAGGAGGATAGGAAGGGGAGCATCGAGCCCGGGAAGCTGGCGGACATGATCGTCGTCGACAGGGACGTGCTGACCTGCCCCGAGGACGACATCAGGGACACCGAAGTCCTCAGGACCATTCTGGGCGGGAAGACCGTCTACGAGGCCTGATCTCCACCCCTTTTTCCTTTTCTTTCTTCATCGAGCACGGCGCGCGCGCGCAGTTTCCCGTAGTCAACTCCTCGAGCCGTATCCTTGTCTGTGGGTATCATGAACTCGACCAACTTTTCCTAGATGCCCGGGTTTCGCGTCGGCTAACCTTATCTTGATACGCTTCAACTCTACAATGATGTCAAGAAGAAACTCGCTGATCATCTTCCTCGTCCTCTGCTGTTCGATGGCGATGGGCCTCTACTACGCACGGTTGTACAACACCGACAACGATCGCCTGAGGGTCACAAAGGTCTCCATTCCTGCGGGAAATCACGATCTGAGCGCC
>DATLAV010000056.1:0-16331 GCA_035527235.1 Patescibacteria group bacterium
TCGTGACGCTGCTCTCCGTCTTCCTCCAGTGGAGGTACATCTCCGAGACCATGCAGGTATCCACGGGGGATGAGTTGGAAGAGAAGATCGAGAGGAGGTCCTTCTTGGAAAGCCTGCGTCACCTCCCTAGGGACGTCTGGATCCTTAGCGTCATCCTCGGCGTCAGCGCCTTCTCCCTGAGGCTCTTCTCCTCGTTCACCGTCATCTATGCCGTAGAGATCGTCGGCCTCTCCACCACCCAGTGGGGGCTCCTGGGCACTATCGCGAACATCGTCGCCATCGTCTTCAGCATCCCCGGCGGCAGGATCGCCGACAGGCTGGGCAAGAGGGTCGGCATACTCCTGAGCAGGGTCCCCACGGCCCTCGCCCCCCTCGGGTACACCCTCTCTAGCAGCTTCCTCCACCTGGCCGCCGTGAGGACCATCTCGGGACTGGGCTCCGGCTTCGGCGCCGACCTATACGGGGCCCAGGGGGGACCCCTCTGGCAGGCCCTCATCGTCGACTACACTCCCAGGCAGGAGAGGGGCAGGATAATGGGAGTCATCGGCACCATCAAGAGCGTCCTCTCAGTGCCCGCCACATGGATCGGTGGCGCCCTCTACGACAACGTCTCCCCGGCGACCCCCTTCAGAGCCAGCTTCGTGATGGACGTTCTCGCCATCGCCATTTTCATCTTCGTTCTGAAGCCCCCGAAGAAACCTGGCTAGCCGAACTTCAACGGAGAGCATTACGATAGAATAACAGAATATAAATAGAGTCGGCGTGTTAACCCTCCCAAGTTGTTTTCAAAGGTAGCGGTCGTAAAGGGAGAGAGGGGGCTGGATCCCGTCTACAAGGCCCTCGACCTGATTGAATACGCGGAAGCCCTCGAGCCCTGGGACACCGTACTCGTCAAGGTAAACCTCCTCACCTCCGACACATACGAGACGGGCGTCACCACCGACCCCATCGTCGTCGAGGCGATCCTCAACAGGGTGATAGCCCTCGGGAAGCGGGCCGTCGTCGTCGAGACCGAGGGGGGCACCACCTCGCCGGACACCGCCGTCGTGGAGACCGGGATGATGGAGGCCATCGACCGTCTCGGCGCTGAGTACCTCAACATGAGGAGGCTGGAGGAGAAGGTCACCCTCAAGGTGGAGAACCCGAGGGCCATCGACAGCTTCGAGGTCGCCAAGATCGCCACAGAGTCCGCCATCATAAGCGCCGCCTCCATGAAGACACTCCACCACACCTCCATCACTATGGGGCTCAAGAACATGTTCGGGATGCTCACCACGAGGCGTAAGTTCGGCTACCACGTTCACGGGATGAACGAGGTCATCCACGACATCTGCAGCACCCTCCCGCCGACCCTCACCGTCATCGACGGCTTCTACGGCAAGGAGGGGCGCGGGGCATTGGAGGGCAACCCTGTCAAGATGGACACCATCATCGCCAGCGCCGATCCCGTCGCCGCCGACGCCACCGGCGCAAGGGTCATAGGAATCGACCCCCAGACCATCGACCACGTCAGGTGGCTCCACGAGAGCGGCGTAGGGGAGATCAATGACATCGAGGTCGTCGGCGATGGAATCGACGCCGTCTACAGGAAGTGGAACAGGGGTTAGTAATCGAGTCCCGACCCAGGTTTTTATCCTAAGAAACTAGATATGACTTCACAAGACACGTAATTGTTAATGGCAGATGATTAATACTGAAAGATATTATTTTATTTAAAATAAAAAAGCGCATTGATTATAGTCGATTTACGGACGTCGGTCCATTGAGACGCCAAGATCGATCTCTAGTTCTTTTTTCTCTTCGCTGAGTTTCCTAAAGCTATTCATAATTCCCTTGATGTATGCAATATTAAATAGCTCCTCTAGATCGGAGTACTTAAAACGATACTGATTGAAGGCTGGAACATCCTCGAGGTCCGAGAAAGCTATCTTGCTCTCCGACCAGTACTGCCCATCGAGTTCGTTCCTTAAGCCCTTGCTGAAGTTTTGCATATTATTCCAGACATTATGTAGTATCTGCTTCATCTCATCGTACTCTTGAGTAACCTGTCTCAGCCTGAGCAGTTTCTTGGTCTCCGCGTCAATGGACACGAGGTCACCCGATTTAACCCTTTAAATGATATTAAAAAGTTTGAACTATTAGTAATATATAATGTTGTTCCATCTTTTGACCTTCCTCCTTAATGTAAAATAATGATCTATTCTGCTAAATGCGTTATATTTATTAAAAAAAATCGTAAAAACGTGTACTGAAATTTAACCCCTCTCACTGATCAGAATTTGTATTCAGTTGTCTCCGTCTTCTTGTTGTGATCTCTCGGGAGCCTGAATCTGGTGAAGAGATCGAGCCTATCTTGCTTCTTCAGTCTGTCGTAGATGAGTATCCAGGCGCAGTCGTTCAAGTAATTGCCAACCTCGCACTTACCGTCGACCTGACCTCCACAGGGTCCGTTGAGCAGGCCCTTGGGACATCTGGTCACCGGGCAGATGCCCCCTGTCTCATCGAGGATGCAGTCGCCACATGCCCTGCACATGTCCCTGTAGCTGCCGATCCTCTCCGTCTCCCCTATGAACAGGGTGTCGAGGGCAGGGAGAACGACCTTCCCCGTGTACTCGCCGATCGTCTGGACCCCCGTACCGCATGCCATCACTAAGACAGCATCCGCCCTCTTGATCGCGTCCCTGAAGCCTTTCAAGTCCCTCCGGACGATCCTGATGTCGCAAGGCTCCTCGATCATGGTTGAGCCAACGACTTTGTCCCCCAGTATCTTTGAAAATTCGGCGACCTGCTCTTCTCCCCCCGACTTGCAGCTGGTGGCGCAGGTCCCGCAGCCGACGATGAATATCTTGTCGAAGGGTTCCGTCAGCTCTTTCATCTTCTCAGCGGTCTTCTGCCGAGTGATTATCATCCGTGGTTACCCCCGTATCTCCCTGAGGAGGGGCTCGAATATTCTCTCGTAGAAGACGGCCATCACGTGGATGCCAGCCGCCTTGGTTGTCTTCTTTATCTCCCTTAAGAAGGGGCCGTAGAACTCCAGGTTCACCTCGTCGTAGAGGGCGTGCCTCCTCTCCCTGTCGGGCTCCTCCTTGCACTTCTTCATCGCCTCCAGTAGCTCTCCGGGTATGTGAACGCCGGGTATGAACTTGTCGAAAAAGTCAGCTATCCCGTAGGACTTGAGGGGGAAGACGCCGATCAGGACCGGCGTGCCATATCTCTCCATCTCACTGAGGAAGCTCTTGGCGACCTCTATGTCGAAGACGGTCTGGGTCTGGATGAAGTCAATCCCAATCTCGATCTTCCTGGCTATCTTCAGGATCTCGGGCTCCAGGGGGTTCGCGTTAGGGTTGGCCCCGATGCCCACGTTGATGTCGACCTTCCCCTGAATCTCGTTCCCCTGGAGGTCGACGCCCTCATCGATCATCTTGTGAAGGAGGTAAACGAGCTGAGCGGAGTCCAGATCGTAGACGGTCTTCGCCCCGCGGTTGTCCCCCAGCAGCGGGTGATCCCCCGAGATAGCTAGGATGTTCTTCAGGCCGAGGTGAGACGCCGCCAGGACGTCGGAGGTGAGGGCTAGCCTGTTTCTGTCCCGGGTGGTCATCTGGTAGATCGTCTCTAGGCCGACCTCCCTCTGCACGATATATGAGGGGATCAGTGAGTTCATGAAGGCGTAGGCGAGGGGGTTGTCCGTGACGTTGGCAGCTACGATGTAGGGCTTCATGGCTCTGGCGCTCTCGATGATCTCTTCGAGGCTCGTGGTCTTCTCTGGCTCAAGCTCGCCGGTGAGGGTGAAGCCTCCTCTCCTCAGCTCCTGTACAAGGTTGCTGTGCGCGGGGCGTTCAACAGTCATGGATGGAGAACTCCAGATCAGTATGTTCCTTTTGGAGTGAATTTAAGGGTTATCTGGGGTAAAAATTAGATCTTGAGAAGCTTGCAGTGCTCAATATTATGGGGGTCTATCATGCCTCGAGCTTCTCCTTGACCTTGTCCAGTATCTCGTCGGCGACGTCCCTCTTACTCCTGAGGGTGACGTGCGTCACCTCGCCCGATTTCTCGATGATGAACACCTCGTTGGTATCGGTTCCGAAGCCCACCCTGTCCCTGGAGACGTCGTTGGCGACGATGAGGTCCATGTTGGCCTCCCCCATCCTCTTCGAGGCCCTGCTCATGAGCTCCTCGTCGGTGATGTTGTACTCGGCCTTAAACCCGACCAGGTAAACGTCGGGGTCCACCTTCTTCACCTGCTCGATGATCTTGGGCACGGGAACCAAGTCGATTCCCCAGTGCTCCATCTTGGAGGGCGTCTTTCCCGCCTTGCGTTCCGCAGGTTTGTAGTCTGCAGCCGCTGCAGAGAGTATGGCGATGTCCTTCTTGCCGTCCTTCAGGGCTTCGACGACGGCGTCGAGCATCTCCTCGGTGGTCTCGACGTTCATCACCTTTGCGCCCGCCGGTGGAGCCGCCTTACCCGGACCGTATACGAGGGTAACCTTCGCCCCTCTGCTCATTGCGGCCTCTGCGATGGCGACGCCCATCTTTCCCGAGCTGGGGTTGGATATGAACCTGAATCCGTCAATGTACTCCCGGGTCGGACCGCCCGTGACGACTATGCTCAACCCTTCGAGGTCCCCTGACGATGAAAGCCTCTTGACTACTGCTCCGACGATCTCTGCGGTCCCAGGGATCTTTGCCTTGCCCTCCTCGAACCGGGGCATCAGTACCTCGACCCCTATCCCCCTGAGCTTCTCGATGTTCTCGACGACGATGGGGTGCCTATACATCGACTCGTGCATAGCCGGGGCAATGATGATGGGGATGTCCGCACCGATGGCAGTCGTCAGGAGAGTGGTCACCGGCGTGTCGTCGATGGCCATAGCGGCCTTCCCGATGGTGTTGGCGGTGCTCGGGGCGACGAGTATAAGATCGGCATTCGCCGGGTGGTCCCCGCCGAGGGTGACGTGCTCGATCTGCCCCGTGAGCTCTGTAACGACCGGGTTGCCCGTCGACCACTCCATCATGTAGGGGTGAACGATCTTCTGGGCCATTGTAGTCATCACGGTGTAGACCTCGGCGCCCTGGCGCATCAGCTCCCGGGCTATCTCGGGGCTCTTGATGGCGGCGACGCTCCCCGTCATGCAGAGAACGATCCTCTTCCCCTTCAGGGAGTCCCCCTTGGTCCCGATTATCTGCTTGGACGTGTGATCGCCGAAAGACATATAATTTCGTTTGCCTAGGTCGAGTTAAAGGTTAATAAACGCTTTCATGTGCGTTGAACGCCAACTTTCGGAGTTATGCGAGGGCGTTGACCTTCTCGTCTAGCTCGTTGAGCCTCTCCTCGATCTCCTCGAACTTATCCTCGATGGCTTCCATCTTCTCTAGGATCGTTTTGACTTCCATCTCGAAGTCCACCAGTTTCCTTTCGAGGCTCATCTCATCGACTCCTTTCATGTTCTAAAAAAATGAAGTTTAATAAACTTATCTCAGTGGAGACCCCTCTCCAGGTCAGGCTCTGGAGTCGCGAGCCTTCGCGTACTCCACCATATACCATGTGGTGTCCTCGTTGATCCAGTCCTCGACAGCGTAGTGAACAGGCTTCTCGTTGTCGTCAAGAACGATGACCTCGGCGATCTCCGAGTTTATTATCTTCCTCTTGCACCTCTGGCAGGGGACCGCCTTCGTATGGTTGCCGTTCGGGTCGAAGCCAGCGAGGTAGAGCCTCGCGCCGATCCTGTCTGTCCTGTTTGAGTTGATGATGGCGTTCTCCTCGGCGTGTACCGCGGGGCAGTAGT
Organism: Patescibacteria group bacterium; assembly: GCA_035527235.1. Taxonomy (GTDB): domain Archaea; phylum Thermoproteota; class Bathyarchaeia; order TCS64; family TCS64; genus BS750m-G28. The sequence goes on from DATLAV010000056.1 coordinate 5,784, forward strand.
CGTAGGCCCTGTCCTTGGGGAGGTCCATCTCGTTCTTGATGCAGCCCACCTCCATGCAGTTGACGACGCCCTTCGCCGGCCCGTTGTATCCCGTGCCGACGATGGTGTTGCTCTTGACGATGACCGCCCCGAACTTCCGCCTCAGGCAGGTGGAACGGGCCGCCACAGCGAGGGCGATCTTCAGGAAGTACATCGTCTTGTCAGGTCTCTCCATGCCAGGTCACTGCATTCTCTGGACGCAGCTCCCTTAAAAGATGGTGCCGGGATAAAACCTCAGGTTTGATCCGTTTTTAAGGTCTTAGAGGTTTGATCACTCGCTTTTATAGGGGTTTCCTTATAATGAGAGATGTTTTCTGTTGCTTTTTACTAGATATTTTCCACTCTCGGCCTTCTCCATCTTTCTATATGTATTTTCCTGAATCCGACCACCATGCCTGGTTTTTAATATATTACAGTAAAATGGTCGTGGTTATTAATGGATGAAATAGCATCTTCCTGTTAATGGGATAGGATCCAAATTGATTATGGTGGTCTATGTATAACCTACAAGTCCGAAGTCAAATTTACTCCGAAGGTGGTGAACTTGAGTTCAGAAGGGAAGCTGGAAAGCCTGGCCGATGGGGAGCGATCCTCGTCGGCTACAAGAGTCGATCCCCTGGCGAGACTCTATCAGATGGATGAGATCGAGTGCACGCCGCAGGACAGGGAGAGTCTGCTGCTGATCACACGCCTGCTGGACAACGTGGAGGAGTTCTACGCCCTCAGGGAGCAGCTCATTGACATCATGGCCACCGACGAGATGGCTGGAGGCAAGATACTGAATCTATTCAACGCGATGATCCAGGCGCTCAAGGTTGAGCAGAGCTACCTCGGCAAGATCGATCCCGTTCTATGATGCATGTTCAATCACATACTTCACCATGCACACGCAGGAGCGACAGTAGTACAAAGATTTCGCGATGGTGGGCCCGGTGAGATTTGAACTCACGATCTTCTGATTATCAGTCAGACGCTTTAGCCGTGCTAAGCCACGGGCCCACTGCACAACTTTTCATGCCGTATCCCCATTATATATTTAACTGATAAGGCCTCTCCGGGGAGGTCGTTTTGGTCGTCAGATGAAGGTGTTTTATTCATCGCCGCATTATCCAAACTGTGCAGACGCCTTGGAGCCCCTTGAGATCCACTTCCTCGGCACCGGCGGTGGCAGGTTCGTCACGTTCAACCAGATGCGCCGTACAGCCGGCTATAGGATGGTGCACGGGGAGACCCACGTGCACGTGGATCCCGGCCCAGGGGCGGTGGTCTTCTCGAACTGGGCGAGGCTCAGCCCCCGGAAACTTGACGCCGTGGTCGTGACCCACTGCCATCCTGACCATTACACCGACGCCGAGGTCCTAGTGGAGGCGATGACCCAGGGCACTCGGACCCGGAGCGGCCTGATCGCGGCGTCCGGGAGCGCGCTGTGCAGCGAGGGGAGCACGAACTCCGGGATCTCGGGATATCACCAGGCCCTGGCTAAGCAGGTCGTGGAGCTGAAGCCCGGAGTAAGCTTCCAAGTGGGGGTCCTGAACTTCACGGCGGTGGAGGCGAGGCACAGCGACCCGGAGACAGTGGGCCTCACTGTCGACGTCCCTGAGGTCGGCAGGATAGGGTACACGTCCGACACATCCTTCTTCCCGGAGCTACCCCAGATCCACCGAGGACTACGGCTTCTCATAGTCTGCGTCCTTAGACCGCGCGGGAGGCCCCTCCAGCACCATTTCTGTACCGAGGACGCGATCGAGCTCCTTAGAGATGCCAGGCCCCGGTGCTGCGTCATAACTCACTTCGGGATACCTATGCTGAGGGTCGGTCCTGAGTCGGAAGCCGAGCACATTGAAGGCGAGACCGGGGTTCCCACCGTCGCCGCCCGTGACGGGATGACCGTCTCCCTGGGGGAGAGAGTCGAGGTTAGGGGGCCCAGGAAGTGTGACGAGCCGAGGCACATCGACACCTGAGGATGCATAAAGTTTTTATGACTATCTCCCTCAACGATATCTGTACTGAGGAGATTTAATGGGGTATTGTTTTGTTGTTCCCCCAACGGGGGAGCACTGAAGACATCCTCGGACTTCTTGGAGCATGTTTTCCTCAGGCGAACGCGGACAAAATTATAAGGGTGAAGACCTTCGAGTCTGTCATCTACGGCCATTCGTGGCGCCCGCTTGACGTAGGAGAGTGTGAGAGATGAAACAACTACCGCGGAAGATCGACTTCCTCGAAATTGAGGAAAAGTGGGAGAAGTTCTGGATAGAGAGGGACACGTATAAGTACGACTGGGACGACGACGGAAGGCCCAGGTACTCGATAGATACGCCGCCCCCCTATCCTAGCGGCTACTTTCATATGGGGAACGTCCTGAACTGGACCTACTTCGACATGAGGGCCCGGTACAAGCGTATGCGGGGCTATAACGTCCACTTCCCCCAGGGATGGGACTGCCATGGCCTGCCCACCGAGGTGGCCGTGGAGAAGGCCCATAAAATCAGGAGATCCGACCTGCCGCCCGACGAGTTCCGAAAGCTTTGCGAGGTGTGGATCGAGCAGTACATCGCTGTCATGAAGGAAGCGGTCATACGCCTCGGGTGCAGCGTCGACTGGAGCTTGGAGTACCGCACCATGGAGCCCGACTACATGAGGAAAGTTCAGCTTAGCTTCCTGATGCTCCACGAGAAGGACATGATCTACAAGGGGGAGCACCCCATCAACTGGTGCCCCCGGTGTGAGACCGCCATAGCGGACGCCGAGGTGGAGCGGGAGGAAAGGACGGGGAAGATCTACACCATCGCTTTCACCGTGGACGGGGAGGAGCTGCTCATAGCGACGACTCGGCCGGAGTACGTCCCAGCCTGCGTGGCGATAGGAGTTCACCCCGACGACGAGAGGTTCAACCACCTGATAGGGAAGGAAGCTAAGACGCCACTATTCGATCTAAATGTCTCCATCATCGCGAACGACGCCGTGGACCCCGCCTTCGGCACCGGGTCCATGATGATCTGCACCTACGGCGACAAGGCGGACGTCCTAGCTGTGGCCAAGTACAGGCTCAAAGTGATCAAGGTCATCGACGGGAAGGGGCGGATGACCGCTGTCGCCGGGAAGTACGAGGGCATGGGAGTCGAGGAGGCCCGCTACGTCATCGTGGCCGACTTGGAGGAGGCTGGGCTGCTGAGGAAGACGGAGAGCCTACAGCAGGAGATCGGCGTCTGCTGGAGGTGCGACACGCCCATCGAGGTGATCACCACGGACCAATGGTTCATGAGGACGATGAGCCTCACCGACGATGTCGTGAAGAACACCATGGAGATTGACTGGTTCCCCGACTGGATGAGATACAGGCTCGTCGACTGGGCCCAGTCTCTCGACTGGGACTGGGTGCTCAGCAGGCAGAGGGTGTTCGCGACGCCGATCCCCGCATGGTACTGCAAGAGTTGCGGGAAGACCCGGATGGCGAGGCCCGAGGAGCTGCCCGTCGACCCGAAGGTTACCCCCATCGACGACGTCTGCGAGTGCGGGGGCTCTGAGTGGACGCCCGAGACCGACGTGCTGGACACCTGGTTCGATTCCTCCCTCACCTGTGCCATCCACTCAGGCTGGCCTGACCGAGAGGACTGGAGGAACCTGTTCCCGGCCTCGATCCACTCGTCGGGCCAGGACATCATAAGGACCTGGGCATACTACCTGATGGTGCGCCACCTCGCTCTGTTCGGTGAGACTGCGTACGACTCGGTGCTCATCAACGGGATGGTGCTGGGAAGCGACGGCAGGAAGATGAGCAAGAGCCTCGGTAACTTCGTCGCGACCCCCGAGGTGTTCAGCAAGTACGGGGCGGACGCCAGCAGGCAGTGGGCGGCGACGGGGGGGAGCACGGGGACGGACATACCGTTCAGGTGGGAGGACGTCGAGTACGGCTGGAGGTTCATGAGGAAGCTATGGAACGCCTGCAGGTTCGCCAGCATGAGGCTCGAGGACTATGACCCATCGATGAGGGTTGAGCCCGGGATCCTGGACAGGTGGATTCTCAGCAAGCTCGAGGGTGTGGTGAAGGAGGCTACTGCTGAGTTCGAGCCCTGCCACTTCATGAACGCCGTGGAGGCGGCCCGGAACTTCATCTGGCACGTCTTCTGCGACCACTACCTTGAGGCGGCGAAGCACAGGCTCTACTCGGAGGGCGATGAGAAGACCTCGGCCCAGCAGACACTGTACTTCGCTGTGCGGAGGATGCTCCAGCTCCTCGCCCCCGCGATACCCCACCTCACCGAGGAGATCTACAGTTACATGTACGCCAACGGGGACTCTGATAGCATCCACCTGAGCCAGTGGCCTGAGGCTGATGAGTCCCTCATCGACGAGGAGGCGGAGAGGCGGGGGGACCTGATAATAGCGGTGATCAGGGACATAAGGAAGGAGAAAAATAGGCTTGGGATACCCCTCAATGAGCCACTGGATGAGCTGAGGATATGCGCGAGCGACCCCGAGAAGGCGGAGATGATCGCCATAGGCATCGAGGATATTTCGGCGACTCTCAATGCGGAGGACGTGGAGGTCCTAGAGGGGGATGGGGGAGAGTGCGAGGTAGAAGGATATCCGTCTGTGAAGTTCTCCCTCTCTAGCCGAACTGACGATACTTGAGGATCGCCGCGAGACCGCCGAAGGACCTGATGAGCATCTCGCCCTCCTCGGTCTCCCCCGAAATTATCTCGACCTTCGCGTCTGTCTTCTCCGCCATCTTGACGAGGGCCTCGATGAGGTCCTCCTTCTCAACGATCTCATAGTTGCCATTGCCGCACTTGAGGCAGCTGACCTCTCCGACGCTCCCCTCGAACTGCTCCAACTCGTCCAGGTCAACGATACGCTCCTCCTCGAAGCCGCACTCCCTGCACTTCAGCTTCAGTAGAGCCCTACGGACCCCCTCGGAGATGAGGAGGGTTCTGACGTTGTTGGTCTTCAGCGCCTGCATGACCTCCCTCTCGCCGTAGGTGGAGAGGCCAGTCTCCTGCCCGACGTTGTAGAGGAAGTCCTGGACGAGCTTCCTCTCCTCATAGAAGCGGACGTTCCTGAGGAACTCCCTGGACCGCTCCACTACCTCCTTCACCCCTTCGTGGCCCGTGTATCCGGTGTCGACGGTGGTCAGTATCTTGTCCTTGAGTTCATAGTGAAGGTGGTTGCCCTTGAGGAACTCCTCCTTTATCGGCCCGGGGCCGCCGACGATGATGCCCTTCAGGTTGGGGACATCGAGGAAGATATCGGTGACGTACTTGCCGACCCTCGTGTAGAACTCGTTGAGGTGCATCTCCCTCAGCCGCTGGTACCTCCTCTGGCTCTGACCCCCAGCCCGGGTCTTCCCCTCAACCCCGGAGGTGATGTCCTTCACGATGTCGGCGCGCTTCCCCTTCAGCAGAGCGAAGGTGGCGCTCTTCGAGTCGATGATGACGATGCCGTAGGAGTCCTCTGTCCTCATGAGCTCGTAGAGGGGCTCCAGGATGAACCTGTGCTCGCAGCGGTAGTAGTAGATGCCAATGGGCTCGGGGGGGATGAAGGCGTAGACCTCCATGTCGCCGACGCCCAGCTGGTTGCTGGCGATGGTGCCCGCGAAGATAACGAGGCCGGTCGGTGGTATCTTTTTGAAGAGCTTGAGCTGCTCCATCACTTTACTGAGGCCGTCCTGCACGTTCTTCCGGGTCGTCTTCGACTTGATGTTGCCGGCGGTGCCCCACTCGTTGCGGAGGTCGTTCATCACCTCGCTCAACTGCTTCCCCGGTGGTATGTAGACTGTGATGAGCTCAGTGCCTCTCCCCTCCTTGTTCTCCAGCATCTCCAGCATCCGCTGGAACCGGAACCGAGTAAGGGATGGGTTGTCATCGGACATAGCTGAGTCTCCGCGTTTCGCTCAATTAACCCTATCAGATGTTATATAGGTTACCCCCAGTGGGAGCAACACTGATATCTGAAGCGTCCCCAGCGATCAGTCAGCAGGATGCCGCCAGAAGACAGGAAGCCCCCCGAGGTGGAGCTCGAGGCGTTCCACGGCCTATCACTGAACATAAACATGGGTGGGAAGAGGGTGGGCTTCATCGACGCATGGGAGCTCGAGGAGGACCCGAGAAGGGTGTGGGTCGAGTACACCTACGTTCTCAAGGGGCTGAGGAACAGCGGTATAGGCACCCGAGCGATGAGGATGGCGCTGACCCGCTGGCGGGAGATGGGTTACGTCGGTGTCTCCCTCGATGACATTCACTGGGAGGCCACCGAGGACTTCTGGGGGAGGCTCGGTTTCACCGGAGAGGGGAAGAGAAAGAGGCTCGAGCTTTAGCTGACCCTAGCGCACGACTGTGCCCCTGTGATCTCCCTCGACCGCCCGCTCTATCTCACGGGGGTCGGAGCCGTCGATGAACAGGAGGGGGATCTTTAGCTTCTTCGCTCGTCTCACGGCCTTGAGGTCGAAGAGGGTGTACTTCCCTGGCTCCTGCTCGGCGCTGCCCCTTACAATCTCCTCGAGCTGAGAATACGTGATCTCATCCAGCTTGATAGCGTCCGGGTTCTTCTCTGGATTCCTGTCGTAGACGCCGTCGACGTCGGTGGCGTTGATGATGAGGTCTGCGCCGGCCGCCTCGGCGAAGAGGACAGCCCTGTAGTCGGTGCTGGAGCCTGGGAGGTGGCCACCGCCGACGAGGATGCGGTCCCCGAGGTTGCGTCTGATCTCGCTCCCTCGGCGGTGGACATGGGGGTGGGCGACTTCCCCGAGGGCGGCGATGAGGAGGAGGGCATTGAGGTGGGTGGCGTGAATGCCGAGGCGGTCCTGGGTGTAGCTGTCCGCCCCTAACTCTCTGGCGATCCTGATCCAGTCCCTGGCCCGCCTGCCGCCGCCACAGACGACGATGAGGGTGTGCCCCCTTGCCTTCAGGGCTCTCATGGTTTCAGCGTACTTGGCGAACGTTTCCGCTGGTTTACCTCTCGTTAGGAGGCTTCCTCCGAGGCTGATGGAGACCTTCATGGCTTCGGATGGAATTTGGCTTCTCCATATATAAGAGGTAGGTGGACTTCACGTGGACATATAAGACCCGGGGAAAATGGGGTGAAGTTGATTCTACTCCTTGTGGTTCCCTCCCTTTCACGGCGTGGGGATCGCAGCGATAGTCCGTATTTGCAGTTGACCCTTAATCTCATGTGCAACTTTGATGACCTTAAGCTATATGATCGAGATACGCTTCCACGGGAGAGGTGGGCAGGGCGCCGTGACGGCCTCGAGGCTACTGGCGACCGCCGCCTTCCTGGAGGATAAACATAGTCAGTCGATACCGATGTACGGCACGGAGAGGCGTGGTGCCCCGGTGACCGCTTTCGTGAGGATTGGCGAGAGGAACAAGATGGTGAGGAGCCTCATCCATGAACCCGACTACATCGTGGTGCTGGACCCTCTTCTCAGGAAGACGGTGAACATCACGGAGGGACTCAAGGAGGGGGGAATGCTCGTGCTCAACAGTTCAGTTCCGCCGGGTGAGATAGAGCTCCTCAAACCCTACAAGGTTGCGACGGTGGACGCGACAGGTATAGCCCTGGAGACCCTTGGGCGGCCCATCACCAACACGGCCATCCTTGGGGCCTTTGTCAAAGCCACCGGAGCGGTCAAGCTGGGGTCCGTCATCGACGCGGTGAAGCAGCAGTGGACGGGCAGGCTGGGAGAGATCAACGTCAAGGCAGTCGAGGCCGCCTACGAGGCAACGGTGGTCGGCGACCCGAAGATCGTCGAAGAGATTCAGAGGGAGAAGGCTCCCGCAGGTTCGAAGGCCGACTGGAGGACGTACAGGCCCGTCGTCGACTCAGAGAGGTGCACGGGTTGCAGGATGTGCTGGGTCTACTGCCCAGAGCACTGCATCGACGTGCTCGACGGCAGGAGCGTCATCGACTACGCCTTCTGCAAGGGCTGCGGGATCTGCATCGAGGAGTGTCCAGTGGACGCCATAGAGATGATATCTGAGTCGGAGAGGAGTTAGTGAGATGGGACATAAGGAACTGATGGTAGGGAACAAGGCGGTAGCCTACGGGGTCGTGCTCTCAAGGGTGCAAGTGGCGTCGGCATACCCGATTACGCCGCAGACCACCATAGTGGAGTACTTGGCGGACTTCATCGCGAGTGGAAAACTTGACGCCAAGTTCATCGAGGTCGAGTCCGAGATGAGTGCACAGGTCTCCGTCCAAGGGGCCTCCTGGGCCGGGGCAAGGACCTTCACCGCCACGAGCGGGCCCGGCCTGCTCTATATGCATCACCCCATGATGGGGTGTAGGCTTCCCATCGTGATGGCGGTGGTTCACAGGAGCAACAAGAGCATGCAGCCAGACCACACGGACCTCATGGCCCAGAGGGACACAGGGTGGATACACCTCTACTGCGAGGACAACCAGGAGGTCTTGGACACGGTGATCATGTCCTACAGAATAGCGGAGGACGACAGGGTCTACCTACCCGTGGCGCTGGGCCTCGATGGCTATATCCTGAGTTACACGGCGGAGCCCGTGGAGATCCCGGACCAAGACCTGGTGGACAGCTTCCTGCCGCCCCTCAAGTCAAGGAGCGCCCCTCACCCCGACATGACGTTCGAGGAGTGGAGGGCCAACATGTCGAGTGGGGCTGGGGGATACGGCACCCAGGAGGCCTGGATAGACCACCATGAGAATATGATGAATGCCAAGGAGGTCATAAAGGAGGTCGACGAGGAGTTCGGCAGGATCTTCGGGAGGAGCTACGGCGGCCTCTACGAGGAGTACAACTGCGAGGGCGCCGAGGCTGTGATCGTCGCCATGGGCACCATCGCCAGTACCGCCAGGCCAACCATCGACGGCCTTCGGGATGAGGGGATGGAGGTGGGACTTATCAAGCTGAAGTCGTTCAGGCCGTTCCCTCACGAGGAGTTCAGGGAGATGGCGAAGAAGTACAACGCATTCGGCGTCATCGACAGGAACCTCTCCATCGGGAGCGGGGGCGTCGTCTACAACGAGCTCAGGTCTGCCCTGTACGACGTGGATGACAAGCCCAGCGTCATAGGATTCCACTCCGGGCTTTCAGGAGTCGAGGTGACTCCAGCCATGGTCCGGAGGATGGCGGAGAAGACTTTGAAGGCCGCGAGGGGGCCAGTGGAGCCCCCCGTGGAGTGGGTGTGAGGTGATTAGATGAGTAAGACAACGCCGATCGGAAATATGTCAGATGAGGAGATCGTGACTCGCGGATCCACGAGCTGCCAGGGCTGCGGACACGCCATCCTAGCCCGCTTAGCGTTCAAGGCCTTCGGGAGGAAGACAATCTACACCCTCGTGCCAGGATGCATCTGGATCACCCTTTCGAGGAACATCCCCCTCTTCAGCACGGGGACCGTCTTCGAGGGTGGGGGAGCCCTTATCTCGGGTATAACCAACGGCCTGGCGGCCAGAGGTATAGAGGACATGAACGTCGTCGCCTTCTACGGTGACGGGGGGACTGTGGACATCGGCCTCCAGGGGCTCTCCGCCGCGGCTGAGCGGAATGAGAACGTCTTCTGGATCTGCGCCGATAACCAGGCCTACATGAACACGGGTGGCCAGAGGAGCGGGGCGACTCCCAAGTACGCTCAGACCACGACGACGCCGGCATCGGACATCCGGAGGGGGAAGCGAACCAAGAGGAAGAACCTGCCCTTCATCGTGGCGGCTCACGATGTCGCCTATGTGGGGACGGCAAGTGTCGCCTACCCCGGCGACCTGGTGGGGAAGATCGAGTACGCGAAAGGGCTGAAGGGGTTCAAGTTCCTGCACGTCCAGTCACCCTGCCCCACGGGCTGGGGGTTCAACCCGAGTGACACGATAAAGGTGGCGAGGCTGACGGTGCAGAGTGGGATTTGGCCCCTCTTCGAGGTCACAGATGGCAACGACTTCAGACTCACGTACAAGCCGAGGGAGCTGAAACCTGTGGGGGAGGCCTTGGGGATGCAGAGGCGGTTCAGGCATCTGACGGACGTCGAGTCCCAAGAGATCCAGTCCCGGGTCAATGTGCAGTGGAAGCAGCTCCTGGAGATCGATGGAAAGAGGCTTCCCTTCTAGTTCTCACCTTTTTCTCTCTTTTTATCGCTCTAATTCGGGCTGACGAATAGGTTTTAAGCTATTCGGGCTGTGTTATTGGGTGGGCGGGGGTTCCCGAGTGGCCAAAGGGGCGGGACTCAAGATCCTGTAGCTGAGGCTTCCGAGGGTTCGAATCCCTCCCCCCGCACCAATGTCGTGGTGGGAGTGCACCCCACCCCCTTGGTGGTTAGGGGGGAATTGTTTGGGGTGTTTTTTCTGGTTTTTTCGGTGTTTGGCGGTGTTTTCTGTGTTTTTTTAGGGTTGTCTTGGTACTGTATAGATACTGTATAGCTACTGGTTTGCTTGAGTGGGTGTGGGGTAGTTTTGTCTGTCGGCGCGCGCCTTCTAATGCTGTTACTGAGGAGTTATCGTTCAATCTCTATTTACTTTATCCACGATGAGGAAAATATTGGGGAA
>DATLAV010000057.1:0-7698 GCA_035527235.1 Patescibacteria group bacterium
TCTATGCATAAGAGGATCGGCATCCTGGGCGGTATGACCGCGGAGTCCACCGTCTCCTACTACCAGCACATCTTCAGGAGGTACGAGGAGCTCCACGGTGACCTCGGCTACCCCGAGACCGTCATCTTCGACGTCAGCTTCCAGAGGTTCCATGACTGGATGGCCGTGGAGGACTGGGCGAGCATCGAGGAGGCGCTTCTGGAGGGCCTAGGGAGGCTGGACGCCGCGGGCGCCGACTTCGCCGTGATCGCCACGAACACGATGCACATACTCTTCGACAAGCTGAAGGCGAGGTCCTCCATCCCCCTCCTCAGCATCGTCGACGCCACTGCCGAGGCGGTGAAGACGGCAGGGCTGGAGACAGTCGGTCTATTGGGCACCAGGTTCACCATGGAGAAGCCCTTCTACGTGGAGGGACTGAGAGGGCATGGCGTCGAGGCCCTAGTCCCCGGGAAGGAGGACAGGGATTACGTGAACAGGGTGGTCTTCGAGGAGCTCACCTTCGGCAAGCTCCTAGACGAGTCCCGGAAGGGTTACTTGGAGATAATCGGGCGCCTCGTCGACAGGGGAGCGCAGGGGATAGTCCTTGGGTGCACTGAGATCCCTCTGCTGGTAACTCCTGAGTACACCGACGTGAAGCTCTTCGACACCGCCGTAATCCACGCCGAGAAGGCTCTAAGATACGCGATCGAAAAATAGCTTTTTTATGTACATCTAAAAAAAGTAAAGAAAAGGGAGTTTAGGGGCGAGTGGTCTCCTTGACGTCCCAGAACCGCTTGTGGGGGTCCTTGACGTTGAAGGACATCCTGCCGATCTTCGTGATCTCCATGTCCACGACGTCTCCGTCCTGTAGGGGGCCCAGACCATGGTGGTTCGTCCCGCAGGCCATGAAGTCCCCTGGGTTCAGTGTGCAGATCTCGGAGAGGAACTTTATCTTCGCCGGCAGGTCGTGGCTCATGTCGTTGGTGTTATAGTTCTGGCGTATCTCCCCGTTTACCCAGAGCTTGATGTCCAGGTTGTAGGGGTCGGGGATCTCGTCCTTGGTGACGAGGCAGGGCCCCATGGGGCCGAAGTTGTCGAAGCTCTTCTGGGGCCAGAAGCCGCTGGTGTCTGGGACGGCCCTGGCGGAGACGTCGCACATGATGGTGTAGCCGAAGACGCCTTCCATCGCATCCTCCCTAGAGACGTCCTTCATGGTCTTGCTGAAGACGACGCCGAGTTCGGCCTCGTGGTTGAAGATCCGGGCCTCGTGGTGGGGTAGGGTCACGGTGTCCCCGGGGCTGCAGATGGAGGTCCATCCCTTGAGGAAGAAGCCTAGGGGGCGCTTCCTGCCCTCGCCCTCACCGAAGCCGCCGATGCCGCAGAGCATCAGCCCTGGCTTGGGCACTGGCTGCCTGAGGCGGACGCCCTCGACTGGGATGCCGTCCCTCTCCTTCAGCGCCTTCTCGAGGCTCGGCTTCAGCTTATCGTAGTCCCTGATGAATCCCTCGAGGAGGAGCTGGGGGGTCTGGGCCTCGATGCCCGTCAGCAGGTCGGCGATGTCGACGACCTTCTCGTCCTTGAGGAGCCCTGGCTTGAAATCGTCGTAGAAGACAAACTTCATGAAATCAACCTGAGGGTAGAACGCTCATGATTCATATATCTCCTTGCATTCAACGTCGTGCCGCTGAGATAGCGAGGGGGGCTCTGAGCTGAAAATTTAGGGGCTGCAAGAGTTGCCGTCCCTCAGACGAGTCCCTCTAGGGCCTTGGCCACGACGGGGTTCCCACCGCTCCTGCACTCGGAGATGGCCGCCTCGATGTCCACCTCCCGGGGCTCCTTCCCCCAGAGCCTCCTGAAGTTGCCCGCGTAGATCTTCTTCAGGCTTCTCCTTGGGAGGTCGAGGCCGACGTAAGGGAGCTCGTATCTGGTGAGGAGGTCGTCCGCTGAGTCCGGCGTGTGGAACTCGTCCCCGGTCTCCAGGAACCTGCGGAGCATGGTGATACGGGCGAGGTGCTGGGGGAGGGTGGTGGACATCCCGATGTCGGTGCCGAAGAGGATGCGGTCGTCGTGCCTCCTGAAGAACTCGCGGTACATGTCGCGGCGACGGCTGATGTTGTACATGAGCTCGACGCCGAGGCTTAGGTCTAGGTGGGCGCTGGGGTGGGCGTCCAGGAACTCCTCGGCGCGCTCCAGGTGGGGTGAGAGGAAGAGGAAGTGGCAGAGGACGACGGGGAGCCCGGGGTGGGCGTTGAGGACGCCCTCGGTCTCGGCATAGAGCTCCTCGAGGGCAGGATAGTCCCCCTTCCAGTAGCCCCAGCCCCGCTCCTTCGCCCAACTTGGGGTGGTCTCCTCGTGCCAGAAGTCCTCGACGTCGCCGATGTGGCAGAGGACGGGGAACTGGCGCTCTTCGCAGGCCTCCCAGAAGTCCTCATAGTAACTGGAGTCGAGGGGGACGTGGACGTCGCGTGGTGCGGGTTTGGAGCCCATCTCGCCGACGCCGTCGTAGCCGAGCTCGATGAGGGTGGAGATGTGCCCCTCCCAGTCGGGGTCGGGGAGCTGGTCCGTTCCCCCTGACCAGGGGGCGTACCCCCCGGCGTAGAGAAGGCCCGGATGGGCGGCCTTGAGGTAGAGGGGGGCGTGGGCGCCCGAGTCGAAGGCGTAGATCTTGTCCAGCCTTCCCCTAGTGGCGATCTCTTCGAGGGCCTCCCCCTGCTGCCGCAGCATTACCTTGTCCAGGGTACGCCTAAGCATCCATGTGTGGACGTGGCAGTCTATTACCGATGTTTCGATGAACTCTGTAGGCCTCATCACCATACTCTGTTTCTATCTGGCGAGAATGTAGATAAGATTTCACAACTCGTTCAAGGGATTGAACACCATGGACGAACTCTGATCCCATTGCGTGCGTCCTCTTTCCACATGGCACTGGTCCTCGGCGTAATGGCCTCTTTCTTCCTGTACTTCTTCGTGAAGGTAAGCCTATACGATATCCTTATCACCTTTCTAATCATCGTCGCCACGATGGCGGTGAACTTGATGGTTGTGCCCGTGATAATCACAGTCTCCATGTTCCTCGCCACATACACGAGCAGGAGGGGTTGGAACCCTGACAACTTCATCACGGCTATAGAGAGCGTTCTCTCCGATGGAAAAACAACCCTCGCCATCCTCGTAACGTTCTATGTCTGGAGGTAGATCCTGGGGCGGGGGTCAGCAGTTTCAGGTCGGCTAGTCCACCGTCTGTCCATGCCTTCCGCTACGGTGAGGCTCCCGAGGGCCTTATGTGGACGATGACTCGCCTTCAGCGTAGTTTCGAGTGAGGCTTCCCATGTCGTCTCTCCTCGTTACTAGGCGTTTAGAGGGGACGACGACCTCAGCGGGCCTCGGCTGGAGGTTGTAGACGCTGGCCATGGAGTAGCCATAGGCGCCCGCTCCCAGCACGGCGAGGGTCTCCCCTTCCTCGGGCAAGGTCATCCACCGGTCGATGGTGAGTAGGTCCCCCGTCTCACAGAGAGGGCCGGCGACGGTGCAGTGGTCGTGGGGGCCCTCGACCCTGCTCACGTTGACTACTTCGTGATAGCACTCCCTGAACTCGTCGCCGTGGTACTCGCCGTAGAAGGCTGGCCGTATGAGGGCGTTGAAGCCGGCGTCGACCCCGACTATTGTATTTCCGCTCTTCCGCTCAACGGTGTTCACCCCCGTCAGGAGCACTCCGGCGTCGCCAACTATGTAACGGCCAGACTCGACACAGATCCTCTCGACGCCTAGGCCCGACTCGGCGACTCGGCTGCAGATGCCCTGGCAGTACCTCTCGATGGGGAACTCCTCCTGATCGGGCCTGTAGGGGATGCCTGGGCCGCCCCCGAAGTCCACCTGCTTGAGGTCGTGGCCGAGGAGGTCGACCATCTTGCCGGCCATGTCGAGGGTGAGGTCCACCGTCTCCAAGAAGCGTTCGACATCGCCCCCCGTCCAGCCAGATCCGATGTGCTGGTGGAGTCCCACGGGACGGAGGCCCAGCTTCACGGCCTCTGCGCAGAGTTCTAGGACCTTTCCCTCCTCGATGCCGAACTTGACGGGTCTACCGTGGGATCTGGCCCCGGCGGTGATGACCTTGGGGTCGAATCCGGCGCCCTCGCCCGGGTTCCACCTGACGGAGACCTCGAGGCCCTTCGGTGCCATCTTGGCGAGGCGCCTCATCTGGGAGAATGAGTCGATGTTGATGGTGATCTCCCTCTCCAGCATGTACTCGTTGACCTCGTCGGAGACACTCGTCCCCGTGAACATGATCCGATCCCCTGGGTAGCCCGCTCGGAGGGTGAACTCGACCTCGTGGGTGGAGAGGACGTCCGCGTATGCCCCCTCGGAGGCGAGGGTCCTCAGAATGGCGGGGTTGAAGTTGGCCTTGACCGCGTAGTAGACGGCAACCTCCCTGTCCGCTTGGGACTCGAGGCCATCCCTGATTCTCCTGTAGTTACCCAGCACCCTGTTTAGGTCGTAGACGTAGGTGGGGGTGCCGAACTCATTGGCGATCTCGGTACAAGGGACGCCGCCTATGAAGAGCTGGTTGTCCATGACCTCAAAGTGGCCCTTGATCTTCCTCATCTCAGTGAGATGACCGTCACATGGATATTTAATCGTCGTGGAGTCGATTCACGATTGACGTCCTAGGATGGATTTTTATTCTCCTCTCACGGCTCTCTCCCTGCTTCTTGGGCATATGCTTCTTCACGATGTAAGGGTCCCATGATGGAGCCGTAGGGCGCAGTTCTCAGCACCATCTTGAAGCGTAAGTTTGGGTACTTCGCGGGCGTGAGGATGAATCGTCTCTGTGGATCGTAGGCGCCTGGGAGCTGGGGCTTGATCGGGTGGCCCATATCAGGTCCTTGTCTAAGGGGTCTCTTCTTCGTTGGTTATCCTGTCCTGCAGCCTGTGGATGCCCTCCTCGTCCAGCTTCGTCCCCGCCTCTCCGCTCCTGATGAGCCCGGCGATGACGTCGTTGAGGGCCCTCTCCACCTCGGGCGTCCTCTCCTTGAGGAGGGAGATCGTGGCGGTCCCGTAGAGGACGTGGTCCGCCGCCGCGTCGAAGAAAGCCTGCATCCCCGGCATCAGCAGCGCCGCCTCGATGAGGCTTTCGTAGAATGTGGAGACCTTGGGGTCGGGCTTCATCCATTCGCCGTCCTTCTCATTACTGTAGGGCAGCGTACCCAGGTCGTACCCCACGATCCTGCCGAGCCCCTTCTCGTGGGCCCGCCTGACGTGGACGATCTCCATCGGATCGTATCCCATGAGGGCGCAGGCGACGGAGTCAGCGGCGACGACGTCGTTGGACGCCACGACGGTCTCGAAGCCGACGGGGCTGCATGAGAGGGGGCCCCAGGCCTCGCCTCCTATGGTCCCGTCTATGACGACGAGGTTGGGTCTGAACGCTCTGTTGACGTCGCAGACGACGTTCTCGATGCCCAGTCTGTGGTACTTCGCCTTGTTCTTCTCGGGGAGCGTGCCGTACATGTTCTTCATGGCGAGGGTGACGCTGGTGAGGAGGTGGGTCTTCATCGTGGGTGCGGAGATGATTACGTCGGCGTCCAGCATCTCCCTTGAGACGGGGGCGACGCCGATGGCGCTCCTCAGGCCGAAGTTGAACCTCCTCATCTCGGTCTCCGCTAGGTTCACGAGGCGGACGCCCTCCCGGTCGGCCCACTCCTTCCATCCCTGGGCCTCGGCGACGGGCTTGAATTCCGTCCAGATCATGTCAGAGTCCGCCACTACAGGCTCTCCCCCGCACTCCTTCACCATCCTGACGATCTCGTCCACCACCTCGATGCTCGTGTAGGAGCCGGGGGTCTGGGGGTTCCCGCCGCAGATGTTGGGTTTGATGAGCACCCTGTCCCCCGTTTTAACGTACTCAGTCATGCCGCCCAGCGCCTCCACCGCCTCCCGGACGATCAACTTGGGTGAGGGCCCCCGGCGGACGACGACTCGGGGCTCCTCGGTCTCCCTGCGGCTCCTCACCGCCCCTCGGGAGACCAGCGGCAGGAGGAAGGAGCCCGAGTCCATCCTCAACGCTGTGAGATAGCCCAGCGCGTGCCAGAGGGGATAGAGTAGGAACATGGCCACAACCAGGATCGGTGGGACCTCTGCCGCCTGGATCCCCGTGTACTCGGTGTGGAACATCCACTCGGGGCCTCC
The DNA here is from genome assembly GCA_035527235.1 of Patescibacteria group bacterium. GTDB lineage: Archaea > Thermoproteota > Bathyarchaeia > TCS64 > TCS64 > BS750m-G28. The sequence continues at coordinate 6,169 of DATLAV010000057.1, forward strand.
GGTCGAGGGGAGGGGCCAGTCCACGACGTCGAGGTATAGGAGGCAGCTTGCGCCGATGAAGATGATGGAGACGGAGGCGCCCACAGCGAGGACGCGCCGCCACTCCCATCTTTGCCTCCTGGCGACGTAGTAGAGGAGCATTCCCAATGCTAAGAGTGCAGGTGGATCCAGGAAGAAGCTCATTTTTAGACCCCTGTTAATTTAGAGGGCTCCTGCCTAAAAGGCACGTCATTGGATTGTGCGATGAAACGTAGCTCTGAGCTTCTTTTGACGTGAGCGCGCTAATATGTTTGTGGCGCACGTGCTTCAGAGGGTCGCACTCCACCGTCATCTATTTGTATGTTTGCGGTCTAGTTACGCTGATCTAGATGGCTGATCTGACGATCATATTGAACGAGGCGCCCTACGGCTCGGAGAGGAGCTGGAATGGGCTGAGGCTGGCGTCCACCTGCGCCTCCGAGGGGATGACGGTGAACGTCTTCCTGATGGGGGACTCGGTGGCGGCGGCGAAGGCGGGGCAGTCGACCCCTGAGGGCTACTACAACATGGCGAATATGCTGGGCTCCCTCATCAAGAAAGGGGTCGAGGTGAGGGTCTGCGGTGCCTGCATCAACGCTCGGGGGCTGAAGGTTGAGGAGTTTGTGGAGGGCGTTCAGCGGGGCTCCATGAAGATCTTGGCGGGCTGGGTGAGGGAGAGTAGGAAGGTCATCACCTTCTAACGTCTGCTGCGCGCGCATGAGATAGTGGCACACCTGGGATTTTACTTGTACCTTATTGTTTCAATTCAACCAAAATCAATATTGACCGCCCTATACTGTGAGTTAATGAAATGTCTATCGAGCAGATATGGAAGAGGATAGAGGGCAAGAGGAACATCGTCGGCATTTCCAAGAAGTTGAGGAGACGTGTAAAGGATGGTAAGGAGGTCGAGGAGGAGGTAATAAGGATCTATGTCTCCAGGAAGCTCGATCCCTCCGCTCTTGACGTTAAGGATCTTATACCCCGGCAGATAGATGGCATTCCCACCGATGTGGTCGAGATCGGGGAGATTAAGGCGCTCAACCTATACCCTCTAGCCCACGTGACGAGGATTCGCCCGCTCGTCGCGGGGGTGAGCATAGGTAACTGGGCGATAACGGCTGGAACTCTCGGGTGGTTCTTCAAGGGCTCAGGTGGAAGGGAGATGCTAGGAAGCAACGCCCACGTCTTCGCTGAGGACCCTCTCAGGCAGTTCTCTGGGGAGAAGCGCATAGTTCAGCCGGGCCGGTATGACGGTGGCAGCGTCCCTGAGGATGTGGTGGCAACGTACCATTGGCACAAGCCACTTGCCGGCAGCGGATGTGTCCTGTCCAACACAGTCGCCGACTTGCTCAATGGTGTCAGTTCCCTCCTCGGGAGGTTGACCCGATTCGAGCTCACCCTTGCCGAGAAGGCGAAGATCGACTTCGCTGTTGCTGAGCCCACAGTTGACTACGAGTTAAAGCTCCACACGGCCGTGGAGTGGGATGGTTTCGTGGGGCTAGGGTTCGC
>DATLAV010000058.1:0-15353 GCA_035527235.1 Patescibacteria group bacterium
CGATGAAGATCGAGAACACGAAAGCCAACTCCTTGCTGAACCCCCTCAGAGAGCCCCTTCTCCGTACCCGCCGCGTCTCACGTCTCTGCATTTTTGACAAAGATATGAAGGGGGATACCAAGGTAACTAGGCCGAATGCACCCATGACGCTGGCCGGAATCGAAAGGATCAAGGCGAGACGGGTCATTGAACCGGTGAAGTAGAGACTGGATGCGAAGAGCAGAGCACAGTATAAACGCCTACTATTCGTATCTGTGATGGAGGTGTATGCGCCGTACATCCCCAGAGCCAACGTCAGGCCGAACCCAAAGAAGTTGGTCCACGTAGATCTATGATGCTCAGCCACCGAAGCGTAGAGGGGATTGTCAAGAATCCTCCTTGGATCTATGACATTCAGGTACTTGCCAGTTATCGGTTTAATCAGATGTAGACTCTCAAGAGTGAAGACACCCAATATAACGATTATAAACGCAGCGCCGAGTAAAGTAATTGCTCGCTTCTCGCCGAACCGTTCACTTGCTTGATCAAATAATATTAATACGACGAGGAGGGCGAGGGCGAGAATGTTTTCGGTATTGCGAAGGTAACCAATTCCTAATGTTGGCACTAAGATAGCGATTAAGAATCCAACCGCTAACGTAGCAGCATATGAAACTATGTAACGTCGCTCAAATAATCTGGTTGGGACTGATGCAACCATGAATAGAATTAAAAGCCCGACAGCATATCGGGCGGCACCCCAAGAGGCGAATATATATCCAAGGGAGAGCCCGGCCAACACGGCGTACAACACCTGCCACTTGAGGTTACCTCTCTCATTGATTGAGCGCAGGAAGAACAACGAGATGACCGTCATCCCGAAGATGCCTATGTTCTCGGTGTCATAGAATCCAAAGGAGGTCCTGCGGATGAAAGCCTCGCTCCCGGCCATGAAGATCGCTGCGAATAGACCTGTGGAGCTCCCACCAAGGTCCTTCCCGAGGAAGTAGACTGCGATGCAGGTGACGGCTCCCATTAAGACGGGGTAGTAGAGGCAGACGTCGTGAACCGAGATGTTGGAGCCCAGTGCGTGAAGCAGGAAATAGAGGGCTGCCCCAGAGAAGGGTACCCCAGGGTAGCTCGTCATGGCAATGTTTCTCCCCATGGGGTACCAGCTCAGTGTATCGTGCCACGTGAACCAGGCGGAGTAGCCGTTCTTGACTATGTATTCGGTGACCCTGTACTGGAAGAGGGGGTCGTAAGCGTCCAAGTAAGCGCCCCACCTGACACGCACCACCCTGTAGATGACCGCTATGACGACGACCAAGCAGAGGATCACTACCTCTAGGAGAGTTCGGTTACTCATCCTAGGCCTCAAGGAGTCTAGCCTGCCGAGGACCCCGTTCATTCTGCCCCGTGAAGTGCTCTCAGTCATTTTTCCCCGGTCACCACATTAGTGATGCAGGAGGCTTTTATTTAACTTCCTATAAAGTTGGTGAGACGGCTGATGAGGATCGGTTTCATCGTCAACCCCATCGCCGGGATGGGGGGCAGGGTAGGCCTCAAGGGAACCGACGGCAGGAAGATCCTGGATGAGGCGTTGTCACGCGGCGCGGAGTCCTGGAGCCCTCTGAGGGCTCGGGAGACGCTTGAACATCTCAAAGGTATTGTTGACAGAATTCAGTGGGTCACCTGGGGGGGTGAGATGGGTGAGGACGTCCTAACCTCCGTCGGTTTTGAAGCGGAGGTCGTAGGTAGACCGATAGACGGGTCGACGACGGCCGATGACACATGTGAGGCTGTCCTTGAGATGGAGAGGAAGGGTGTCGATATCATCGTCTTTGTCGGGGGCGATGGCACCGCTGCGGATATTATTGAAGCCGTGGACAGGAGGGTGCCCATCTTTGGGATTCCATCAGGGGTGAAGATGTTTAGCGGGGTCTTCGCCCCAACGCCAGCAGCAGCCTCCAGCCTCATCAGGCGCTTCATTGACGGGGAGGTTCAGCTGGTCGAGAGGGAGGTTATGGACATCGACGAGGATGAATATCGAGCGGGAAGGCTCTCCGCCTCCTTGAAGGGGTACGCTGTGACGCCATATGAGGTGTCACTGGTTCAGAACAGCAAGACGGTAGGAGGTCAAGCTGATGAGGAGTTGATGAAGGAGGCTGTTGCAGCGAGGATCGTAAACGATATGCGCCCGGGTGTCACCTATGTGCTGGGTCCAGGCTCGACCGTATCGAGGGTGGCGGAGACCTTGGGGGTAGAGAAGACGATCCTTGGGATCGATATCGTCCGTGACGGGAGGCTCGTGGCGTCCGATGTCGATGAGAGGACTCTAGTCAGTGAAATTAATGGGGAGAGCTGGGTGATTCTGTCTCCTCTCGGTGGGCAGGGAACGCTTCTGGGGAGGGGAAATCAGCCGATTAGTCCCGAGGTAATTAGGAGGATCGGTCTAGATCATATTATCGTCATCGCCACTCCTGTCAAACTGTACGCCTTGAAGGCGTTGACGGTGGACACGGGAGATCCAGAGCTCGACGAACAGCTCAGGGGCTATAAACGTGTTGTAGTGGGCTACCACGAGGAAAAGGTGATCAAAGTTCTTTAAGGTCAGAATCCCTGCGATAAAGCCTGCACGATTGTATCTCGGGAAGCAAGAAGCGTCTGCCCCACATGTCCAAGCATCGCATGTCACACTGTTTCGACCTGTAGAAATTAGTATGACTCGAGTGTAAGGTGGTAGGCGTAGCGTAGGGAGTAATAATATTGGCGTTATCTATGATCGTCAAGTGCGTCGCATTTTCGCATTTAATGACTGAGATAACTGTTGCCCATTTTTTAGGTGTTCCGTGCGAGTCTAGAACTTTTTTGGTTTCAGGAAATCCTTAACTGATATCACGATATATGGGAAGATGAAGATTTATGACCCTCACCTTCTCAACGGGAGAGGCCCTGTTTCAGGGAGAGACTGTGCAGGGAGCCCTCACGGAACTCGATAACGCGGTTCTCGCGTTCTTCTGGGTGGGAAAGGAGCCGCTGCTCGGGACATTGACTGTTACATTACCGGACAAGAGCTCCTCACCGTTACTCGGAGACAGGGATCAGCAGATCAGTTTAATTTTAGGGGCTCAGCTTGCAGCCCAGACCGGGAAGATGGCTCTTGTCTCAACGAACATCCCCGTTTCAATGGGAAACGTAGTCGGGAAGACGCTCCTTGACCTAGTGAGGGAGATATTGGGGGACATGAGAGGGAAAGACGAATGACTGATCTTAGGAGCTTCATAAAAACCTTGGAGGCAGAGGGGGACCTAATACGTATAAAGGAACCCTTGTCGACGAAGTACGAGATACCGGCGGTCCTGAGGAAATTTGACACACGCCAAGCCCTGTTATTCGAGAAGGTGAAAGGACACGACGCCCCGATCATCGGGGGCTTGTGTGGGACGCGTAAACGCATCTTGGGGGCCCTCGGCGTGGAAGCCGAGGCTACATATGGCCACCTTTTAAACGCCATCAAGAGGCCTACGAAGTGTACCTTAAGCGATGGCCCTGTCAACGAGGTGTCGGTTGAGAAGCCAAAGCTGAGTGATATCCCGGTCATCACCCATTTTGAGGGTGATCCGGGGCCTTATATCACCGCCGGAATCGTCTACGTTACGACGCCTGACGGCTCTGTTGAGAACGTCTCTTTTCACAGGCTTCAGGTTCTCGATGACAGGAGGCTTGCCATTCGAATAGTTCCACGCCATCTCTACAGGATCACGCAACTGGCACAGGAGCAGGGAGTGGACAGATTGGACGTGAGCGTCTCGATTGGTGTTCATCCAACCGTCGCGGTAGCGGTGAACCTCCCCGCTCCTTTCGGGACATCTGAGTTCGAGATCGCCAACACTCTACTCGGGGGAGGCATGAAACTGACAGAATGCGATCACGTAGACGCATTGGCGCCATCGGACGCTGAGCTGGTTCTAGAGGGGGTTCTGCGACTGGATGAGGATGTCATTGAGGGACCCTTCGTGGACTTGTCGGGAACCCACGACGTCCAGAGAAAGCAGCCTTACGTGGAGGTCGTAGGCATGATGCACCGGGAAGACTACATCTACCAGGCGCTGCTGCCCGCCGGAGCGGAGCACAGGCTCCTCATGGGGATGCCGAAGGAGGTGGGCATCTGGGAGTACGTGAGGAACGTCGTGCCCACAGTAAGGGGCGTCAACCTGACCCACGGCGGCATGGGATGGCTCCACTGCGTGGTGAGCTTCGAAAAGTTTAGGGAAGGGGATCCAAAGAACGTGCTTATGGCTATGTTCGCCGCCCACCCCAGCATGAAGCATGCAATCGTTGTGGACTCGGACATCGATCCATTCAACATGGAGCAAGTGGAGTGGGCCATCGCCACCAGGTTCAGGGGCGACGAGGACCTAATGGTGATACCACACGTCAGGGTATCAAGCCTAGACCCCGTCTCAGATCAGGAGAAGGAACTGGGATGCAAGGTGGGCGTCGACGCAACCAAACCTGTCGGGATGACCGGCTTCGATAGACCGGGAATACCCGTCTCAGAAGAGGTGGAGAAGCTGTTAGAGAGGTACTCGGGGACCCTCTGACCTATATATCGTTTTAGGGTTGTTGATTCGGAGGACTGAAGGATGCATCTGACGAGGAGAGAGGAGATGATCTTACAGGGAGGCGACGGTCCCGCCGCGGCCAAACTGCTGGAACTCATCGTTGCCTTGGGGGACGTGTTCGGGGCTGAGAGGCTAGTCCCCGTGGAGAGCGCCCACATCTCCGGTGTCTCTTACAAGAATCTGGGCGAAGCGGGGCTTGAATGGTTGAGTGAGCAAGCCGAACTCGGCGCAAAGGCCAGGATTAGAGCCACGCTGAACCCGGCGGGAATGGACTTGGAGCTCTGGAGGGAGATGGGAGTTCCGGAGGTGTTCGCGGAGGGGCAGCGTAGGGTCATCGAGACCTTCAAGTTGATGGGCGTGGAGCCAACATGTACCTGCACCCCGTACCTCATTGGCCACGTCCCCAAGTATGGAAGCCAAGTCGCTTGGGCCGAGTCGTCAGCCGTCTGCTACGTAAACTCTGTCATCGGAGCCCGGACCAACCGAGAGTCGGGGCCCATGACTCTCGCCAGTGCCGTCACGGGGTTAGCGGTTTTATATGGATACAGGCTCGATGAGGACCGCGTACCCGGGGCTGTGGTCGCAGTTGAGACGGAGCTGAGCTCCATCATGGACTACAGCGCGCTAGGATATCTGACCGGTAAGAGGCTGGGCACGACGGTCCCGTATTTCAAAGGCTTGGGACATCCCGGCGTGGAGGAGATGAAGGCCCTCGGTGCGGCGTGTGCCACAAGCGGGGGCATCGCTCTCTGGCACGGGGAGGGCGTCACGCCCGAGGCAGTGAAGGTGAGTGGACTCCTAACCGGTCTTGACAGTATCACTGTTGAGAGAGGGGATCTTGATGACGCCGTGGCGACGCTGACAAGGCCTCTTGAAGACGCGATCATAGCGTTAGGATGCCCCCACTCCACCATGGGCGAGATGAAGAAGATAGCCTCACTCGTCAAAGGTAGGGATTTCGGTGGAAAGCTCTGGGTCTTCACGAGCAGGGGCGTCTACGAAAGGGCGGTCAAGGCGGGTTACGTCGATGCAATATTGGGGGCCGGTGGGAGAGTTTATGGTGACACCTGCATGGTCGTAGCCCCGCTGAAGGAGATGGGTTGGAGCCAAGTGGCAACGAACAGCTTCAAGGCAGGCCAGTATCTGACGAATATGGGAGTGGAGACCAGACTGGGGACCATCGTGGATCTCCTGGGGAGATGAGGGCATGATCGTAAAAGGCAGGAAAATTGTTGGAGGGTACGCCGAGGGAGAAGCCTTGGTCAGCCGCGATAATGTGAGCTTCTACGGTGGCGTTGATCCGGAGACGGGTGTCGTGACTGAACCTGGTCACGCTGTTGAAGGTAAATGCATCACCGGGAAGGTATTCATCTTTCCTAAGGGAAAGGGGAGTACAGTGGGCAGCTACGTCATCTATAGGATGATGAAGCTAGGCACCGCCCCAGCCGCCCTCATCAACGTTGAGACCGAGGCGATAATCGCTACAGGATGCGTAATCTCAGGAATCCCACTCATGGATAAGCTGGAGACAGATCCCACAGAGCTGATAGCGGATGGGACCCCTCTCAGGGTTCGAGCGGACGAGGGGTTCCTAGAGATCGTCAAGTGATCAACTATCCCCCTAGTTGTAAACCCCATCTTGTCGATCATACTTCTTCAGAGGCATGCTACCTCAGGTCTCGTCTGGTACTGCCATTTTCCCAGGATCAAGGCATGTCGCTCTAACGTACATGTTAATGTAACTAGATGTTGTTTCAGAAGGGACGATCTCGTTCGAGCAGAGAATGCAAAGTGATTTATCATCAATATGTGAATTAAAAGTCAAATCTTGTTCTGAGAAGTTGATAATCATGGTTGATATGGACTACATGAGGAGACTTACGGGCCTACAGGAGAAGATGGAGGAGGACGGGCTTGACGTCGTCGTCTACGGCTCAGGCCAGAACTTCCAGTACCTGACTGGTCTGCTGGTGGAGTGGAGGCGAGGCGTCGACCTCCAGTACCCTGAAACCAACATCTTCGTTCCCAAGGAGGGAGCGCCGATCATGACACTGTCAGCGGCCGCTTCAGGATACGCAGAGGAGTGTTGGATCGACGACGTCAGGCCTCTCGAGAGGGGGGCCGACTACAAGGAGGTTGTCTCAAGTGTAGCGTCGGACCTCGACTGGAGCGAGGGGAGAGTTGCCGTGGGCGACCATGTCTGGGGATCGACCTGGATCGAGATCGCCAGGTCCTTCGGAGGCGCCAAGTTCCGGAAGGGAGAGCACCTCACGGACCACCTTCGTATGATCAAGGAGCCCGGGGAGATCGAGCTGCTCAGGAACGTTGCTAAGCTTACCGACGATGTGATGGCGAAGATCATATCAGGGATCAAGGAGGGCGACACCCAGAAGGGGCTCCAGATCGATATCGAGGCGACCTCACGTAAGATGGGGGCCAAGGACATCTCCTTCGGCCCCACAGCGGGCTTCGTTAAGTCGGGCTCGGAGGTTTCCGAGAATCCCTTCACTTACCCCAGGGACGAGGGGCTTGTGCAAGGGGCATCGATAGCCTTCGACATAGGCTTCGTGATGGACGGTTACTGCAGTGACTGGGGGAGGAGCGTGTACTGGGGGCCCGCTAACGACGAGGTGAGGAGGGGCTACGAGGCTCTGATGGGAGCCGTCGTGGAAACCGTTGACAAGATGTACCCGGGGAGCATGAGGGTGAACGACCTGTTCCCCAGCATTGAGGCGGCCCTCGACCGTGACGGGTTCGGGGACTACCTGAGGGCGAGACTCAAGACCGGGAACGTCGGCCATCAGATTGGTATAGAGGTCCATGAGCCGCCGTGGCTGAGGCCGGAGAACAACGACTTCCTCAAGCCCGGGATGGTGATGTGCCTTGAGCCGAAGCTTTGGCACGCTGGCGAGTACTACCTCAGGGTCGAGGACATGGTCCTCATCACGAACGAAGGCGCCGAATTTCTCACCAACTACGACCGAAAGCAGTTCCAGCTCTAATCCTTTCTTTTTATAGTAAACGATCTGTTCAAAAGTAATTTATCACATCCCAACTATCTATCTCCGGGATGGCTAAACGGGGCATCTTCATAGTAATAGAGGGCATCGACGGTAGCGGTAAGGACACCCACCTCAAATTCATCGCCAGCAATCTGAGGGAAAGAGGATATAACGTCTTGGAGACAGCCGAGCCCAGCAGGCAGAGCGTAGGAACATTCCTTAAAAAATACGCTAAAAGGAAAGAGGCAAGACTCCCCGCCGAGACCGAGGCCCTCCTCTACGCAGCCGACAGGTTCGAGCACGTGAAGAAAGTGATCGAGCCCGCTCTCGCTCGTGGATACATTGTGATATCGATCAGATACCTCTACTCAAGCATAGCATACCAAGGGGCTGCAGGCGTTGAACTATCATGGATAAAAGAGATTAACAGGTTCGCGCTGAAGCCTGACCTGGCGGTCCTCCTTGACATCCTGCCAGAGTACAGTCTTCACCGGCTGAAAAGGAAGAGGTCAATCTACGAGTCCGCAGACTACCTCCGCAAGGTCAGGGATATCTACGTCCAACTGGCGAAAGAGGGGGAGCTCGTAACGGTGGACGCAGACAGGCCAAAGAAGGTCGTACAAACCGAGCTCTTGTCCCTCATCGAGGAGCTCGTCGAGGACAAATAGAGATTTTCAGCCCTTCCTGATCCTCCTCAGCCTCTCGAGAGAGACGAGAAGAGCATCTACTACTTCCGCAAGCAACAGAAGTCTGTCAAGGTCAGTCTCAGCCGAGAGCAATTCCTCCATCGAGGAGAGCTTATCCACCAGCGTCTTCTCCAGTGTTACGAGTTGCGCTCCAGCCTCCGCTATTGCCTCCTCCCCCTCCTTGACGATGACAACCTGCCTCCGGCACTTGGCGCACCAGATATCTCCTGACTTAAGTCTGAAAAGGGGGGAGCCGCACTCGGGGCAGCTCTGACTCATCATCGTCGCCCCGGATCTGAGGAGCTCGGCCATCTCCTTCATGCCGCCGTCTGACATCGCGTTCCCTTCAAAGTCTGTAATAGGGTCACTTTAGCGTTGCGATGAACAGATGAGGACAGCCATTAAATCCCCTAATGGGTCAATAGTAGCGGTGTTCATATGTCCGAGAACGGAAAGTTGACAACGTTCTGGCTCTGGGAGCTTACACGCCCCGCCTTCGAGGACTGGATTGAAAACAACCCCGCGCCCGTGGTCGTCATAGGGCTCGGAGCAGTGGAGCAGCACGGGCCACACCTGCCATTAGGGACCGATACATACGACGCGATGGCGCTGGTCCACGCGGTGGCGAGGAGAAGCAACAGCTTGGCCGTGGTCCCATGCTGGCCTGGCTACTCTCCCCACCACATGGGCTTCAAGGGCACAGTGACCTTCAGCGAGGAAACACTGCTCGGAATCTTGATGGACACTGTCGGAAGCCTAGCGGAGCACGGTGTAAAGAGGTTTCTGTTCTACAGCGGTCATGGTGGCAACAGCCAGATCCTGAACCTTGCGATGCAGATGGCTAAAAGGTACCACAAAGTGATGACGTTCTACTCGAGGGGGCCAAGCGGCTCCGATACGGCTAGGAAGCTCACGGAGCTCTCGGCAAGGCATAATGACATCCATTCGGGACCCATTGAAACGGCGATGATCCTGCTACATAACCCTGAGCTGGCGGAGATGTGGCGGCTGGATGGGTGGACGCCAAAGCTGAAGCTGGATCCGAAGCTGATGGAGTTCATGGACCCGGATAGGCCTGACTACGAGCTTGTGAGGCAGGTCAGAGCCGCTAGCGGGGAGCCCAACCTCGATGACTATACATCGGACGGGATCGCGGGGATAAACGACCCGAGGGAGGCGGATCCAGAGTTTTACAGGAAGAGGTTCGATGAGAGGGTGCAGTTCTACGTCGACTTCATAGAGCTTTGGAAGACAATACCGCTACCGCCTGCCTTCAGGGATTAGTTCTCAACTTCCTTTTCTTTATCCAATATTAGCCTTCGAATGGTCATACATGAGATCAAGTTTTCAGAGCATCCTAATGGAGACAGTTTTATCCGATCCTGACAACTTCTTTATGGTGTTAATTTGTCAGAGAACGGGAAGCTGAGTAAGTTCTGGTTATGGGAGCTGACCCGCCCTGCCTTCGAGGACTGGATTGACAACGAGTCCGAGCCCGTGGTCATCATCGGGATCGGCTCAATCGAGCAGCATGGACCCCATCTACCACTGGGGATGGACTCTTTGGCTGCTAGATATTTCGTCCACGAGATAGCTAAGAGGAGCAACAGCATCTGCCTGCATCCCTGCTGGCCAGGGTACTCCCCCCACCATATGGGCTTCAGGGGCACTGTGACCTTCAGGGAGGACACTCTCCTCAACGTGCTGATGGACGTCATCGGAAGCCTGTCGGACCACGGCGTCAAACGGTTCGTTCTAACCAATCATCACGGAGGCAACAACAACATATTCAGGCTGGCGATGCAGATGGCGAAGAGGTATCACGGCGTCATGGTCACTGCCCCTTCCGGTCCCAGCGACACCGAGTTGGCCAAGAAGATGGGTGAGATCTCAAAGAAGCACTGGGACGTCCACTCGGGTATCAACGAGACGGCTGCGGCCCTCTACATGTTCCCCGAGCTCGTGGAGATGGTGAGGGTGAAGGGCTGGAAGCCGACGCTCGATATCGACCCCAAGCTCATGGAGTTCATGGACACTGAAAGGCCCGATTACGAGTTGGTCAGCCAGATTAGGTCGGCGAGTGGCCAGCCTGATACCGACGACTTCAGCTCAGACGGCATCTACGGGACAGGTGACCCAAACCTAGCGAACCCAGAGGAGTACGGGAAGCGCATGGAGGAGCGTGTGAACTTCATGGTTGAGTTCATCAAGCTCTGGAAAACTATACCTATACCACCCGCTTACAAAGACTAACCCCCAATTTTTATTTTCCCTGTGTCATTCTATGATGATGAAGCCACGGGTAGCGATCGTAAGGGCAGATGAAGGTGTGGAGGAGGCCGTTCGGGAAGCCGTCAGCCTTCTAGGAGGCATCGAGGCATTCGCTGAGCCCGACAAGGAATATCTCGTCAAACCTAACCTCTTCACGACGAAGACCGCCGAAACCGGCGCCACAACAGATCCCAGAGTTTTCATGACTCTGGCTAAGATGCTGATGGAAACAGGCGCTACGCCAGTGGTAGGGGAGTGCCCGGCCTCAGCTTCGTACGCTAGACCTGACATCGTCTTCGACGGCCTTGGCGTTAGGAAGCTCTGTGAAGAGGTCGAAGTAGAGCTCAACGTTCTGGATAGGGAGAGCCCGGTGAGGTTGGAGAATCCGAGGGCTGAGGTCCAGAGAGAGTTCTGGTTCCCGGAGTTCGCTCTCAAGTGCGACGGCATCTTCAACGTGCCAAAGCTGAAGACTCACGTTCTCACCAGCCTAACGTGCGCCGTGAAGAACCTGTTCGGACTTCAGCAGGGTGGCTCCAAGGCGAATCATCATGTCGCAACGAGCAACGACCCTGAGAGGTTCAGCAGGCTCCTAGTAGATCTTTACGAGACGATTAAACACAAGGTGAGATTGAATGTGGTCGACGCCGTCGTCGCCATGGAGGGCGAGGGGCCGACGACGGGCGATCCCGTAGACTTGGGTTTGATCATCGCGGGGGATGACGCGGTCGCCGTGGATGTGGTTGCCACGGTGACCATAGGTTGGAGCCCGGGGGAGGTGGGCACTAACATCATCGCTGGGAAGAGGGGGCTCGGACCATCTTCTCTTGAAGGGATCGAGGTGGTCGGCGAGAGTATTGAAATGGTAGTTCATGACTTTGAGCGGCCTCTGATCCACGCCGGTGGGAATGCCTTCGCCGAGTTTAGAATGCCCGTAGTCTGTGATGAGGCTAAGTGTGGTGGATGCGGCATCTGCGCCAAGGTCTGCCCAGTTGGGGCCATAAAGATGGCTGAGATACCCGAGTTCCGCGACGACCACTGCATCCAGTGCTTCTGCTGTATAGAGCTCTGCCCCAATGGAGCCCTCAGTGTAGTGCGTGAGGAGTGACAAGCAATCCTTTCAAGGGCAACCCCTAAGTTCCATTGATTCTCATGGCTGAGAGATACGCGTCTTCTGCAGGATCGTGAGCAGGGAGCTGCCCGCCCACGTCGTCTACGAGTCCGAGGGGGCACTTGCGTTCTTGGACGTCAACTCCTCCGCGCCAGGCCACACCCTCTTAGTACCCAGGGCCCACGTTTCACGAATTGAGGATCTGTCTGATAGCGACGCTGCAGCCATTTTTGAAGCCCTCCACCGGGTCGTGGGACCAGTTCAGGAGGCCGTCGGGGCGTCAGCGAGCACCATAGGTGTGAACAAAGGGGCCGAGAGCGGACAGGAGGTACTCCACGTACACATCCACGTCATTCCAAGGCGCAAGGGTGACGGGGGAGGCATCATTCAAGGCATATCCAAGTCCCCGGGAGGCAGGGGCGATTTTGGGGTGATCGCCGAGAGTATCAGGCAGAGGATAAGTAGTGGTTAGAACTCGTAGGGCCAGGCGTTCAGGCTCCCATCTAGGAACTTGACGTCGTTGAATCCCTTCCCCCTCAGCATCCTCTCCGCCTCGTAAGCCCTGACGCTGGTCCTGCAGAATGCTATGATCTCCCTGTCCTTAGACAGCTCGTCCGCCCTGTCTCTTAGCTCTTCAACGGGGATGACGGTCACCCTCGGGTCCCGGAGAGGCTGATCTCTCACCTCGCCCTCGGAGCGGACATCGAGGAGAACAAAGTCGCCATCGCCATCCATCTTCTTCTTCAGGTCGACGCAGGAAATGCCGTGGGCCAACCCGTCGATCTTGTTCCTCACGATGTTGGCTGCGTGGGCTATTGGATCTATGGCCGTCGAGTAAGGAGGAGCGTACCCAAGGTCTAGGTCTGCGACGTCCTTCGCTGTAAGTCCTTGCGCCAGAGCTGTTGCGACCACGTCTATACGCTTCACCCCCTCCCCAGGCCCTAGGACCTGCGCGCCCAGTACTTTTCCAGTTTTTTTGTCTGTGATCAGCTTCGTGATAAACGACTTGGCGCCGGGATAGTAGTGGCTACAATCTCCCTTCGGGGCTACCGATGTGACCACGTCGTATCCAAGTTCAAGTGCTTGAGCGGTGTTCAGCCCGGTCTTGCCGACGTTGTAGTCGAGGACTTTGAAGACGGTGGTGGCTGCGACGCCTGGGAATCTGGTGTCACCTCCAGTGATGTTGTCTCCCAAGATCCTGCCATGTTTATTAGCGGTGGAGCCCAGAGGGGCGTAGATCTTCCTTCCGGTGATTATACACTGGTTCTCGACGCAGTCGCCCCCGGCATATATATCGGGATCACTTGTCCGGAGCCTTTCGTCGACAGCTATGGCCCCCGTTTTACCGATCTCGAGGCCTGCCTCCCTCGCTAAATCGACGTTGGGCTTGACGCCGATGGCGACGACAACCATCTCGGCTTTGATCGTTCTTCCGTCGGCGGTCGAGACGCCAGCGACTTTGCCAGCACCGTCGTCGAGGACCTCGGTGATCCTGCTGCCCGTCTGAACGTTGACTCCCCTGTCCTTGAGGTATCTCTCTAGCAGGAGAGACATGTCGGTGTCGAGGAGAGCGGGCACGAGCCTGTCCATCATCTCCAGGACGGTGACATTGCAGAGCCTGTTGACGAACGCCCCGCAGACCTCCATTCCTATCAGGCCCCCTCCGATGATGGCGATCTCCTTGACGCCGCTTTCTAAGGCCCCCCTGATTGCTTTGGCGTCCCCTGGATTGTAGAGGTGATAGACACCTTTCAGTTCAAGGCCTCCCATCCTCGGTATGAAGGGGCTGGCACCGACCGCTAGGACCAGCTTGTCGTAAGGTATGTCGTAAGTCCGTCCTGTCTCCAGCTCCCTCACGGTGACCTTCTTCCCAGCCCGGTTTATCTTCGTGGCCTCGGTTCTCGTAAGGACGGTAACATCCTTGTCCTGCTTGAAGTAGGAGGCGTCCCTCATGATACCCCTCGTAGTGCAGAGGAGCTCCTGCACGTCCTCTATTATACCCTCGATGTAGAAGGGCATCCCGCAGCCAGCGTAGGAGAGGAGCTCCCCGCGCTCGATGAGGGTGATCTCCGCCCCAGGGTCCCGCCTCCTTGCTCTTGCGGCGGTCTTTGGGCCTGCTGCTACACCCCCGATAATGACGATTTTACTGCCCACCGTGAAACCTCAGATAGAGTCACCTGAACAATTATTAAGCAGCGTCGATGTATGCCCCCGATACCTTCTAAAATGATTATTACGAACCTTTCAACATGTCAGCTCTCTTCAAGCCGTTCAGAATAGGCTCCCTGGAGATCAGAAACAGGTTCATGAGGTCGGCCACCACCTCAGCCTGGTCCAATGAGAGGGGGATCGTGAACTCTGAGATCATTGAACTCTACAGAAGGCTCTCAGAGGGCGGCGTCGGCCTGATCGTGAAGGGCCACCTATACGTGATGGACTCCGGGAAAGCCCATAAGGGTATGGCTGGGATCAGCCATGATTTCCATGTACCGAAGCTGAAGGAGCTCACCGACACCGTCCATGAGCACGGGGGCAGCATCGCAGCCCAGCTCAACCACGCCGGGTACAATCACGCACCTGACCGTGCCGGACCTTCCGAATACGGGGGAACCGGATGGAGGTCGAGGGCGATGTCAATAGATGAAATTCAGACGGTGATCGAGGCCTTCGGGGACGCCGCGGACAGAGCGTTCCAGGCGGGTTTTGATGGCGTCCAGATTCACGGAGCCCATGGCTACCTCGTCTCCCAGTTTCTCTCAAGGGAGGCCAACACGCGGTCTGACGAGTGGGGCGGGAGTCTCGAGAACAGGATGCGCCTGCTCAGGGAGATCTATGGAGAGATAAGGGGGAGGCTTGGGAAGGGCGTCCCCGTCCTGATCAAGATCAATTGCGACGACTTCTCACCTGAAGGGTTCACCATAGAGGACAGTGTAAAGGTCGCTAAGGCACTTGCTCGTTGGGGGATAGATCTCATGGAGGTGAGTGGGGGAGGGATGGGCAGGCAGCAGGCCCTCAGGTCTAGGGCCGGTAGCGACGACCCCAGGCTGATTGAGGCGGACTTCGCTGGGTATGCCGCGAAGATAAGGGGTACCACGGGTAGTACACAAACAGCTCTTGTCAGCGGGATAAGGAGCATACCTTGCATGGAGGCAATATTGGACCTTGGGATCGCAGACGTCGTCTCCATGAGCCGTCCCTTTATCAGGGAGCCGAACTTAGTAAAGAAACTCTGGGAGGGGCAGGGATCGGTGAAATGTACTACTTGCGGACTCTGCCAGACTGATGACGCCTTCAGCAAGACGATGTTACGTTGCCATCAGAACTGAAGCCCCACGAACCGTTCATTAACTCCCGTGTTCTGTTAATTTTTAATTTCTATTTCTGTGACACAGGATAGAATGCTTGAGGAGCTGAAAAAGGTTAGGGAGGCCTTCCAACCGACGCCGGCGCTCCCTCCACTCCCAAAGCCTGAGGGTTTTGAGAACGAGTTCGCCGCTTTCCGCGAGAAGCGCGGCGTCATCGGCCTCGCCCTCGCCGTTATCATAGGCGGGGCAGCAGGTCAACTCGTTTCTGCTCTGGTGAGCGAAATATTGATGCCCGTTGTGACCTCCATTCCTGAAGGGGGTTGGCGCGAGGCTGACTGGGTATCGGTCCCATCAAGCTACTGGCGAGTCATTTCATT
>DATLAV010000059.1:0-6389 GCA_035527235.1 Patescibacteria group bacterium
CGCGGCCTCGATCTGCTCTGGGCTTACGATTATATCCTTCATTAGCAGAGGGAGCCCCGTGGAGCCCCGTATCTGCCGGAGATACTCTAGGCTTCCCCTGAAGTGCTTCGGCTCGGTGAGCACCGATATCCCTGACGCACCGCCCGCCTCAATGGCGTGGGCGATTCCGGTTGGGTCGATGTTCTCCCTGATTGAGCCGAGGGAGGGCGAAGCCCTCTTCACCTCGGCAATCACCGCGTTGCATCTGCAACTCTCTATCATGGTCTTGAGGCTGATGTTGGCGTGGGGCTCTGAAGGCTGGGCGGTATAGTACCCTTCCTTCAGAGTCTGCTCGGCATCTTTCACAAGCTGGTCAAGAAAGTCAGTCATATCTCCGTTCAAGCTCCTCAAGTTTTGAAAGATCCCCGCCGGATGCCTTGATGAGGGACCTGAGCCTCTCGTAGGCGGCTCCGCTCCCTATTGACTCTCGGGCAAGCTCCATCCCACACATGAAGTCGTCGGCCTTCCCAGCCACAACGATCCCGGCGGCGCTGTTCATTAGAACTATCTCGGTCCTCGGGTTGTCGTAGCCCTCGATCCCTTTGAGTATCCGGTAGGTGAGCTCAGCGCTTTCCTTCGGGTCTCCCCCCCTGATCTCCTCCATACTGGTTTGTCTCACACCAAAATCCATGGGGGTCACCTCGAAGGTGCTCACATCGCCGTCCCTCAGCCAGGACACCTTCGTGGCACCGATGTTCGATATCTCGTCCATGCCGTCGAGGCCGTTTACAACCATCGCCTCCTCGCTGCCTAGACGGTTCAGCGACTTGGCTAGAGGCTCAGTTAGATCAGGGTCGTAGACTCCGAGTAGCTGCGCAGATGCCCCGGCGGGGTTCGTTAGGGGGCCTAGAATATTGAAGACCGTCCTGACGCCCAGCTCCCTCCTGGGGCCGATGGCGTATTTCATCGCCGGGTGGAATGCCGGGGCGAACATGAATCCTATGCCCACCTCCTCGATGGAGCGCTCTACATCTCCCGGCTCAAGGGCGAGGTTGAGCCCCAGCCCCTGGAGGACCTCGGCGCTGCCGCAGCTGCTCGTGACGGAGCGGTTCCCATGCTTCGCGATGCACACGTCGGCGCCTGACACGACGAAGGCAGCCGTTGTGCTGATGTTGAATGTGTCGATTCTATCGCCTCCGGTTCCGCAGGTGTCCACAAGACGCCCGTCCACATTTGGGTTGATCCTTTGGCAGTGCGCCCTCATCGCTGAGGCGAAGGCGGATATCTCGTCGATGGTCTCCCCCTTCATCCTGAGGGCCGTGAGGAACGAGCCTATCTGGGCGTCCGTGGCTCCTCCCGACATGATCTCACCCATGGCTTCCCTGGCCTCCTCGAAGGTGAGATCCCTGCCTTCCACAAGCTTCCCAATGAAACACTTGAGCACGGTGTCACATCTCCAGGAAGTTGGTTATGATCTTCTTCCCCTCGGTGGTCAGGATGGACTCGGGGTGGAACTGGACCCCCATGATGGGGTGCTCCCTATGCCGGACGCCCATGACCTCACCGTCATCCTTGGCGTAGGCGGTCACCTCTAGGCAGTCTGGGATAGAACACTTCTCACCGACCAGGGAGTGATACCGGGTCGCCTCGAAGGGGTTCTCAACCCCCTTGAAGAGGCCCCGGCCGTCGTGCTCTATCATGCTCGACTTGCCGTGCATCAGCCTCTTTGCCCGGATCACCTTGCCCCCGTAGCAGAAGATGATGCCCTGGTGGCCCAGGCAGACTCCCAGGAGGGGGGTCTCGGGTCCCATGTGGTGGATAATCTTGGCGCACTCGCCAAAGTACCGAGTGTATCGGGGGTCCCCAGGGCCAGGGGAGATGACTATCCGATCTGGTTTCAGCTCCGAGGCCTGGGACAGTGATATCTCATCGTTCCTGTAGACCACGGGGTCTCCGCCTAGCTCCCCGATGTACTGCACCAGGTTGTAGACGAAGGAGTCGTAGTTGTCGATGACCAGCACCTTCAAGCTTCACCACCTCCCGCGGCCTCCAACGCCCTCATCAGGGCCGCCGCCTTGTGCTCCGTCTCGAACCACTCCTTCTCCGGATCCGAGTCAGCCACCACGCCACCCCCAACTTGGATAGTAGCCCTATCCCCATCGGCGACGAGGGTCCTGATCGAGATGGCGAAGTCGGCGTTGCCGTTGTAGCTGAAGTACCCAACGGCGCCTGCGTAGGGGCCACGTCTCGTTGGCTCAAGCTCCTCGATAATCTCCATGGCCCTGACCTTTGGGGCCCCGGAGACTGTCCCGGCCGGGAAGACGGCCCTGAGGGCGTCGTAGCAGTCCATGTTCTCTCTGAGGGTTCCTCTGACCTGGGTGACAATGTGCTGGACGTGGCTGTACTCGTGGATGTTCATGTACTCCGGAAGATGGATGCTGCCATATTTAGCGACCTTACCGATGTCGTTCCTGCCGAGGTCGACGAGCATCACGTGCTCGGCCCGCTCCTTTGGGTCGTTTATAAGCTCCTCGGCGAGGCAGGCGTTCTCCTTCTGGTCTTCGACCCTGGGGCAGGTTCCGGCGATGGGGAAGGTGTCCACGGTGTTCCCGTCGACCCGGACCAGCATCTCAGGGCTGGAGCCAATTATCTGACGATTCCCCATCTTGAGGTAGTACATGTACGGGGAGGGATTGATCTCCCTGAGGCTCCTGTAGAAGGCGATAAGATCTCCTCTGAATCTGAACTCGAAGCGCTTCGAGGGAACCACTTGGAAGATGTCGCCGGCGGCGATGTACGCCTTCGCCCTCTCGACGGCTGCCTCGTAGTTCTCCTTGGAGATGTTCGTCTTCGGGGGCTCGTAGGTGAGGGGAGCGCACTCGGTGGACTCCTTGAGGAGGCTGCACACCCTGCCGAGACGATACTCCTCCGTGTAGTGGTAATAGCCGTCGCCCTTCAAGTGGTCGAAGACGATGCCGTCATCGTAGACTCCCATCTCCAAATCGGGGAAGCCGAGGTCGTCCACCGTGTCCACGGGGAGCTTCTCCCAGCACCGTATCGCATCATAGGAGATGTAGCCTACGGCTCCACCGAGGAGCCTGAACCGTTTATTAGCCACCCTGCAGCCTTTCAGAGCCTTCTCAACGGCGTCGAGGGGATTTTCGACTCTCTCCCGGGTGACCGCACCAGTTTCAGTGTTCTCGGTAACAACCTCTCCGTCTTTAACTCTGATGACGATCCTGGGGTCGAAGCCTATGAAGGAGTACTGGGCGAGCTTCTCAGGGCCCTCGATGGACTCAAGGAGGTAGGTATGGCGGCACCGCTTGTATATTTTCGTGAAAACCTCGAACGGGGTGTTGCTGAACGGGAGCTTGATTAGGTTAACCTTACCTGTCTTGACCCCCTGCGTCTCACAATCCGTCAACGTGAACCCACCTCCGGGCCGCCCCGGACCTCCATAATCTCAGCGAAGATCCGCTCAAGCCCCTCTGGGTCCAGCCCACGCTTCAATGCTGCCCTCCTCACGTTGGCGAGCAGTTCCTCCCGGAGAGCTTCAGATGATCCCCCGTGAACTCGGTTGATTTCCGCGAGCCTTTTAGAGACCTCCACCCACTCCGATATCTTATCGACGATCTCGGCATTCAGGTGGTCGTTCAGGTGTCTGAGGTCCTCTATCTCGTCAACATGAGACACCGTGCAATCCCTCCCTGAATGGCTCGCTGTGACTGTGAAATGCTTCCAGAGCAGGCGTCTCACGCCATCGATGGCTGATGTAGGTTCGGCTGAAGTACGGGCTCCAGTGACGACGCCTACGACCTTCAGTATCTAGCCATACAGGGGGAGTTCTCTCCATATTTAGGGGGGTTTCTCTTAACACGCCTCTCGGGTGACTTGACTCAGGATGATTTCTCCGGGTGTCTCTTGGGTACCCATAATGTGGAGGTTTCCTGATTCTCGGGAGGCTGGTTGTGGAACTAAAACTATGTTCGGGTGCTACATCCTCCGCGGGGAGGATGCTCTTGTCCAGTCCAGGTGATACACACTTCTACCTCCTAGCAATGCTAGGTGTCAATCGAAGAACTGTGTGCGGATAAAAGACTTGTTAACCGAAAAATGGTTAGGCGAGAAACTCCGCCACCTCGTCCACGGTCTTCCTCTTAAAGACGTGACCCTCGCCATCCTCGTACCCGAGGGACACGGCTCCGCTGAGCTTCCACTCCTTCCCGAAGTACCCCCGGATAGCTTCGTAGGCGTAGTAGACATCCCCTATCCATAGGCTGCCGAGTCCCAGGTCGTAGGACCGGAGGAGCATGTTCTGGACGGCGGCAGCCACGCTGTGCTCCTCCGTGATCCACCCGTGCTCCCCGCTGTTCCAGACGATGACCAGCACGGGTGCCTCGCCCATGATCCTGCACGAGTTCTTAGACGACCCCACCTCCTTGACCCCGTGCTCCTCTATGAATTTATCCAGCTCGGCATCGAAAAAGGCCACGAAGGCGTCTTTGGAGCCGCCTGTCAGGACGGTGAACCTCCACTGCTCGCCTCGTTTAGCCGATGGCGCGTAGTTGGCGGCGTCCAGCACCTCCCGGACCAGCTCCATGGATACCGGCCTATCTTTGAACCTGCGGATGCTCTTCCTCCCCCTGATGGCGTCTATTAGCTCCAAACAGTACACCACATATGCATCCTCGGCACTCTTCTATAAGTCAATGAAAACCATGAGGCTGCTAGGGGCATCTGTACACGACTAGGCGCTTGAGGCGGGTGACGACTGGCTGCCCGAAACAGTCTCCCCTAGCTTATCTCGCTAGGTACCCCATTACATCGAACTGCATCATTCGAGGCTCCTCCACGAGCACCAGACGCTTCTGGAGCTCAGGGCTCGCCCTCAGCTCATCCACGAGCGCCTCCGAGATATAGAGTGTCTCCAGCTCCTGAGTGTTTTTGATGCGTATGACCCGCGCCGCCTCCGGCTGTATGGGTCCGCTGATCCTGATGGCTGTGGCGATAGCGTCCCTGTCGTTGGCGAGGAAGGGGGGTATCTTGCCTGTCTCGCCGCTTCCCTGTGTGAGACAGTTTACGTATGTCTGGTGGTAGTCGATCTTCTCGTAGGCTCTTCTGGTGGTTACATCCGCTAGTCCGATGCCTATGGCGTTGCCGTGGGTTTCCTCTGTGAGGTCGAGTACAGCCATCTTTTTGATGTTTGGTGCCCTTGGGTCGTTTTCGTCGGGCATCCAGAACCTGCCCGTGACGTTGGTGTCCATGCCCACGCCGCTGATGTTTTTCCCTAGCTCCTCTACCACCAGTACGTCGACGTCGTTGAAGGGTAGCCTTGGAAGAAGGTCTTTCGCAGTCTCCAGCAGCTGTTTCTCTTTCTCGTAGAACTCTTCCGGGTATAATGCGTGTATCTCGGCGGTCTTGTGGTGGGCGTTCTCCAGTAAAGCCAGCCCCATTACTATGTTGGTCTTCTCCGCGATGAGTCTACCCGCCTCAGGCAGTATACGGTGATAACCGTCATATCGGTGCCAGTGGATCATCTCGGCTCCCTTCTGGTTGCCGAGCCCTATGGCCATCATCTTGAGTAGCCCTGACTCTATGTCTCCTTTGAAGTCGGTGTGGGGCTTGACTCTGCCTACGACGAATATCCCATCTGCTTTCAGGGCTATGCGGCTGAGGTAGATATCTATCCCGTCTGGGAGGCACCCGACTAACTCTACCTCCATGCTGGCCTCTATTGGGGCCCCCACTGATTCCTCTGTTACGCCGAGGCTGTGGAGCACCTGGATCTGGCCCTCTGGAGTGGCTCCTCCGTGGCTCCCCATAGCGGGTACTAGAAATGGTTCTGCTCCAACCGCTTTAAGCTCGGCAACGATGGTTTTAAGAATAAGGGGTATGTCCGCGATTCCCCTGCTCCCGACGGTTACAGCGATCCGTTGCCCGGGTTTCACACGGTTTTTCAGACGTTTCTTTTCAAGCTCCTCACTTATCTTCGCCGGTATGTCTTTGATTTCTGGTTGATCAAATACCTGTCTGACTTTAGCCATCTTTGGGAGCTGCATGGTCTGATGGAGTCCTGTGGGCTTATTGGTTTTTTCGTGCCTCTGACATCTGAACAGCGTAGCGGATGGCTTCTTTGAGGCTCTCCGGGTTGGCGGTTCCCTCTCTTCTGCCTGCTTTGCCGTAGGCTGTGCCGTGGTCTACCGAGGTTCGTATGAAGCTGAGGCCGAGGGTTATGTTTACACCGCTGACGCTCTCCCATTTGCCGGTGGATTCATCGTATTTCATGCCCAGAAGCTTGACCGGTATGTGGCCCTGGTCGTGGTAGAGGGCGACCACGATGTCGTATTGTCCGCCGGCGGCTTTACCGAACACAGTGTCAGCCGGCACCGGTCCATCCACGTTTAAGCCCT
>DATLAV010000060.1:0-19686 GCA_035527235.1 Patescibacteria group bacterium
GTGAGGCAGCGGAGGCAATTGGAGTAGCAGTAGAGAGCAGCATTTAAACCGTCATCACATCGGCAGCCACCCCCCAGAGGCTCCAAGGGGGAGCCTGTCGAATCTAACAGAGACGAAAACCACGCAGATTGACACCCCATACATTAAACGCCCTTTAGAAGAACGCTGAGTACCCCTGAGGACCAATCTATAAAAGCCCCTAATCTAAAACATGTAAGATACTAGGATGACCGAGAAGCCCGCCTACTACGACACGAGGAGCAAGTTCTGGAGGCGCCACTTCGAGATGGCGGCCAACTACGACGACTGGACAGCAGAGTCGAACCAGAAGCTCGCTCAGAGATGGATCGATCAGGCCGTGAGGACCCCAAAGCTCTCGGAGGGGCAGAGGGAGCGCCTCGCTGGCTACGACAGGAAGTTGAACGTCCTGCTCTATGGCGGGATCTGGTGCGGCGACTGCGCCAGGTCAGGGCCGATGCTGAAGAGGATCGCCGAGGCCTGCGGTGAGCTTGTGGTGCTCAGGGTGATCGATCGCGAGGCCTCGGAGGAGCTGAAGGACGAGCTCCGTATATTGGGGGCGACCCGGGTTCCCGTCGTCGTCTTCCTCTCTGAGGACTTCTGGGAGGTGGACCGCTTCGGCGACCGTTCCCTTAGCGTCTATAGGGCAAAGGCGAACCGGGAGATCGGGAGGGGTTTCCCGTCCGGCATCCTCTCTCCCAGAGCCCTCGCCGAGGAGATGGAGGAGTGGGTCGACGTCTTCGAGCGGGTCCTCATCATGCTCAGGCTCGCGCCACAGCTGCGCAAGCGTTACGGTGACTGAGGGGGCTGAGTGGGCGTGAGCTTGGACGTCCCTGGGCTGACCTTCGCCTTCACCGCGGGACTGCTCTCCATCTTCTCCCCGTGCGGTTACGCCCTCCTCCCAGGCTTCATCTCCTACTACCTGGGGCAGGACTTCTCGGTGGTGAGGGCGATCACGGGCGGCGTCGCCTGCACCCTTGGGCTAGTCACGGTCTACACGGCCGTTGGCGCCCTAGCGTCGGGCCTCGGCGTAGCGCTGCCCTCCATTATCCCGGTGATGAGCCTCCTCTCCGGGCTCTTCGTCCTCGCCATGGGCTTCGCAGTGATCACGGAGCTCCCCGTGCCCTTCATCCAGTTCAACGTGACGCCCTCATCGAGGAAGGGGCTGATGGGGCTCTACACCTTCGGAGTCGTCTACGGCCTCGCCGGCGTCGGATGCTCGGCGCCCATCTTCCTGTCGGTCCTGCTATACTCGGTCTCGGACAGCTTGGTCTCCGGCGTCGTTACGTTCGCGGTCTACGCGATGGGGATGGGCCTGCCCCTTGTTGTCACGAGCGTCCTCGTAGCGGAGGCGAAGGAGTACGCGATCAGGAGGATCTCCGGGGCCACGGAGAGGCTGAGGAGGTTGAGCGGCGGCGTCCTCTTGATCGTGGGGGTCTACCTGCTCTACGACTACTACGTCACCTACGTCCTCTGACCCGCTGACGTTAAATCCGGGGCGCCACGACTAGGGAAGCATGGACGCGGATAATAGCCTGAAGTCGTTAGCCCTCGACTGGATCGAGGAGAACCGTGAACGGTTTATCGAGATCAGCGATGAGATCTGGGGGTACGCCGAGTTGGGCCTCGTCGAGGAGAGGAGTTCAAGGCTGCTGGTAGATGAGTTGGAGGGCCACGGGTTCAGGGTCGCGAGGGGTGTGGCAGGGATGCCCACCGCCTTCGTCGCCACCTGGGGCGAGGGGAAGCCGGTGATTGGCGTCATGGGGGAGTTCGACGCTCTGCCCGGTATCTCCCAGAAGAAGGTACCCTACAAGGAGCCCCTGGCGGTGGGGGCGCCGGGGCATGGGTGCGGCCACAACATCCACGGGGCGTCGGGGATAGCAGCCGCGATCGCCCTTAGGTACGGTCTGGAGGAGGCGAAGGTAGGGGCGACTGTCAAGTTCTTTGGCGCCCCCGCTGAGGAGAACTACGACGGCAAGGTCTATATGGTGAGGGATGGCCTCTTCGACGGCGTCGACGCCTGTCTCAGCCACCATCCGGGCTCAATGAACACGGCGGGCCTCTCCAGCTGCCTCGCGAACAACAAGGCGAAGTTCCATTTCTACGGTAAGGCGAGTCACGCCGCGGGCAGCCCGGAGCAGGGGAGGAGCGCCCTGGACGCCGTGGAGCTGATGAACATCGGAGTCAACTACATGAGGGAGCACGTCATCGAGAAGGCCCGCATCCACTACACCATTGAGGAGGGCGGCGGCCAGCCCAACGTGGTCCCCGACTACGCCAGGAGCTGGTACTACATCAGGGCGCCGGAGAGAGACCAGGTGGCCCACATCTACGACTGGGTACTGAAGATCGCCGAGGCCGCGGCGATGATGACCAACACCACCCACGAGGTCGAGTTCATCTCTGGTCTCTCCAACAAGATACCCAACAGGACGCTGTCAGAGGTCGTCCTCGACAATATGAGGGGGGTGGGCCCCCCGGAGTACACCGAGGAGGAGCTGGAGTTCGCCAGAAGGATCGGGGAGACGGTGCCGAGGCAGCAGAAGATGGACTCCCTCAGGAAGCGGGGCGTCCCTAGCTGGGAGAGGTATATCGACGTCGACCTCGTACGCGACGTCTTCGACCCCTGGAACGAGGGAGAGGTCTCCGCCGGCTCCTCCGACGTATCCGACGTCAGCTGGAACGTCCCCACCATGGAGTTCAGTACCACCGCCTTCGTCCTCGGCGCCCCCGGCCACAGCTGGCACGCCGTCGCCTGCAGCGGGGTCAGCATCGGCCACAAGAGCCTCGTTTTCGCCGCCAAGACCATCTCTGGGGCGGCCGTCGACCTGATAACGAAGCCAGAGCTGCTCATGAGGGCCCGTAAGGAGCTGGAGAAGCGGCTGGGAGGACGCGTCTACACGCCTCCCGTGCCCGAGGGCCACCCTCCACCCTTGAAGGCCGCGAGGGAGGCCGCCAAGTCCCTCGGCTCCTGATACCTTACAGGTCAGGGGCCGTCCTCGATCTCGTCGAGGACGAACTCGATGAGCTCTTCGAGGTCCATGAAGGGGCTCTCATGGTAGACGTCGGGCTGCGTCCTCACCTCCTCGTTAGAGCGCCCCATCCTGTCAAGGCTCATGGACGAGGAGGCCGTGACGACGAGTCCGCTGTTGGGCAGGACGTAGTAGAGAGGCCAGACGAAGAAGCCGTCGCCCCCGCTGGCGGTGCCGTAGATGGTGGCGAAGCCAGTCTGCTTGCAGAAGTTGGTGAACCCCTCGGCGGCGGAGTAGACGACGTTGTCCACGAGTAGGATGACCTCGCCGTCGAACTCCACCTCGTGGGTGGCGGTATAGGTCTGCGACGCGTTGTACACAGCGAAGCCCTCGCCGTAGACCTCCGGCGGGAGGAAGCTGAACCATTCCTTTGGGACCTCCTCCCTCTCGTTCAGCCACTCCCCGTGGAAGTCCTGGACGTACTCGCCGGTCCTGTACGCCAGGTAGTACTCGTGGAGTGTATCCTCACTGAGGAGAGGGCGCACGACGCCGTTCACCCATGTCTGGAACGAGCCGCCGGTGTTCCCTCGGATGTCGATGATCAGGTGTCCGTAGCCCTCGATCTCCCTGAGGAAGTCCAGTATCTTGTTGTAGCGGTGCTCGAGGGCTGACGGCTGAAAGGGTACTAATGTACATGTACGCGACACTCTCCTCCTCGTAACTTTCGAAGATGAGGGTCGAGCGGGGATAGAGGTGGCGGAAGGAGGTGTGTGAGCGGGTCGTGTAGAAGGTGACGTCCGCCTCCTCGTCGTCGGAGTCCATAACGGTGAAAACCACGTCCACGCCGAAGTCGTCGGGTGCGACCCTCCAGAGGTAGAGCTTCTCGCGCACGAAGTCAAAGTCGAGGTAGTCCCTGTCGAAACAAGCCTGGACGGCGTCGTCGATGGGGACCCCGTCAACCTCGGTGACCTTCGAGCCCTTGGGCACTCCGTAGTAGTCCGTCAGTATGTAGTCCCCCCTGTCGTAAACGATCCTCACCTCGAAGGAAGTGAGGTACCTCCTGTCGATGATCGCGTCGTAGATGTCGTCCCAGTATTCCGCAGCCACGACCACCTCGTCGCTGAAGACGGCGCGCATCATGGGGGACTCGTTGAACCTGGAGTGATACTCAATGACCTCCTCAGGGCTGATGATCTGTGTGTGTCGGTTCTGCATGGCTTCAACCGCCTCCATGATCACCTGGAGGAATCCCTCATTGTCATAGGCATTTCTAATCCGCTCCTCGAATAGCTCCCTGAGGTCCAACCAGTTGTAACCGTGGGTCCTCTCCTTGAGCTCAAGATAGGGGTAGTTCGCCTCGATGAAGTCGTGGAGACTTCCGAAGTCCTCAAGCCACTCCTCAACGCCCATCCCCTCTGGGTCGAAGGAGACCGGCTCATCGTCGCTGCCCGGAGAATAGAGGTAATGATAACCGCTGTAGGCGACCGCGATGACCGCCAGGATGGAGAGTGCGGCGATGCTCCTTCTACTCATCAAAGGGCTTACCTTTCATATTTTTACTATCTATACCTCAGATACGCGTACAACGCTCCTCCGATCAACCCTGCCGCCACGACCAAGATGATGAGGTTGGATGTGCCAGAGCCCCGATCCGTGCCTGGGGGGCCGTACTGGAGTATCACGAGCCCCCTCTCGCAGGCAAGGTAGGCGTACTCGCCGTCGTAGAAGACGTCGTGGGGCTGGGTCCCGAAGCTCGCCAACTCCTGGGGGTCGGTGGGATCACCTATGTCGAGGAGCCTCGCCCCCATCTGCAGGTCAGCCACGAAGAGGAGGTCCCCGTCGTCGAATGCCGACCAGGCCTCGCCGCCGACGATGGTGTACGACCCAATTATCTGGGGGTCGAGGGGATCCGACACGTCGAGTATTCTGGTCCCTCTGCTGTGGCAGGAGATGTAGAGGTATTCGCTACCGAGGTGGAGGTTGATGGTGGCATAGGTCCCCGATACAAGCCACTCCCCGCTGGGTGAGGAGGGGTCAGATACGTTCAGCACCACCAGCCCGCTGTTGGGGACCGCCAGGTACGCCACGCCTCCTCTTACCTCGACGCCCCTCAGATCGCTGAACCCGTGACTGCCCACCATCACGGGATTCCCGGGGTCGCTCACGTCCACGACCCTCAGGCCGTTGGCGTTGTCCGCGACGTAGGCGTGGTGGCCCTCTAGGGCGACATCATATGCCGAACTCCCGGTATTCAGGGTGCCCAAGACCTCCGGGTGCGCGGGATCGGTGAAGTCGGCTATGGTAAGGCCCTCCTCATCCGCCGCGATGTAGGCGATCCAGCCATCGAAGCAGAGGTCGAAGGCGCCGTCAGCGAGCTCGAGGGTAGAGACGCGGCTCGGCGACGTCGGATCGCTCACGTCGAAGACTTTTACCCCGTCGTTCCCCGTGACGAACGCGTAATCCTCGATGACATGGACGCAGTAGGCGACGCCGCTCCTCGTGGAGACGATCTCGTTCAGGACGTATCCGTTGGCCCCATGGGCCAGGGGGATCAGGAGGGAGATCAGCAGGACAAAAACTGTGACCAGGGATCTTTTACTGAATGCCGGAGAGGCTTTGCGAACCATGGTTCAACATTTATTAAGTTCTTATAATTAGGGTTGCGAAAGACCGATCCTGAGTTCCCAGCATCGATCCTTGCTACCCAGCCGACATTACACCTCAGCTGAGCGCCTTCTGGTCAACACTACATGGGTAATCTTAACCGATCCTCGTCTTGAGACATCCTCGGCTGATTCAATTGAGCGCTAATGATATCTGACCAGACGGCGCGCGGTGCTGCGTCTGCCTCACGTTCGACCTCGACGCCGAGTGGGTGTTCATGGGGAACGCCCCTAGGGTTGCCGAGGAAGTTCTCCCAGGGAGAGTACGTCTGGAAGGCAGGAGTCATCCCACGGATGCTTGACCTCCTGGATGACCACGGCGTAAAGGCGACCTTCTTCGTCGTAGGCATGAACGCCGTGAGCCACCCCGAGACCGTCGAAGATATCGCCTCGAGGGGCCACGACCTGGCGACCCACGGCTGGAAGCACGAGAACATCGAACCGATAGAGAGAGAGCTGAAGAGGCCCCTGATCGAGCACATCAGGGAGTACATGAAGAACTAGATCCGCCCTCGATCCTCCGGCGGCATAAACAATAATAATGCTTCACACAGTTAACATGGTCTTCATTCATGGCACCCGAGATACCCTACGTAGGCGAGGTTCCCATAGTCCCCAACGTGAGGCCCGTGATAGTCGTCACCGGCTCGGACTTCGACATGGGATACCAGCACAACAACCAGATCGTGCAGGTGTTCGGCCCTTTCTTCTTGAATCGTATCATCCAGGAGGAGTACTCGAAGGAGCAGAGAGAAGCTCTCAAGGCGTACCAGTGGCACCTTCGGAAGTACACGCCCGAATTGATCGACTACATCAGAGGCATGGCCGCAGGCGCGAGGGAAGCTGGAGTTCCACTCTCTTACAACGACGTTCTGGCCGACCTCACTGCGAACAGGATATTCCAAGAGGCCCCGGAGGGAAGCGAGGACGAGACCCTGGAGTCCGAGTGCAGCGGATTCGCGGCCTGGGGGAGCGCCACCAAGGACGGCTCCCTCGTCTGCGGCGGATCCGGCGACCACGACCTCATCAAAGGCTACAGGCCCGAGTACACGATCATCTACTTCCCGGAGACGGGAAACAACTTCATATGCTCACCGCCATCCGGCGGAGCCTGCCACCCAGGGATGAACAACAGGGGAGTCGCCTTCGTACACCACGGCTGTACGGGGTATCTGGGAGCGGAGTCGGAGCCCAAGGACAGAGACTGGGGCTACGGGGTACCCAAGCTCCTCGGGTACCTCCACACCCTGCGCTGGGCCGACAGCGCGGAGGAGGCGCTGAAGACCATGCTCTCGATGAGTAACGACGTCGGGGGCTTGGGCGGCACCTGGGCCGACGTAAATGGCTATGCCTACGATATAGAGAATAGGGAGAACCCACGGTGCATCAGAAAGCCTGGGGACCACGACGAGGTCGACTTCATCTACTCCACCAACAACCTGTTCTCCGGTGAGCTCAGCCACGCACAGAGGCCACCGCCCGAGGGAAATGTCTTCGTGCCCCACGCCGGGTGGTTGGGGACGGGGAAGACCGTCAGCGCCGTGACCCGGAACCTCCAGCTCTGGAACATGCTTCATCACTATCACGGCGAGGTGGATGTCGAGTTCGCCAAGATGATGTTCCGTTTCCCGGGAGAGCAGCCGTCGTACCCGACTCTAGAGGAGGCCGAGGAGGCCTACTACCCGACCAAAGGGGCTGGCTGGCACCAGAAGATCAGCACGCTGGAGAACGCCATGGTGGGGGTGCTGAAGCCCGACGACGGGGACGACGGCGACTACTACGTGTCCCATGGAAGCCCCGCGAGGCTGACCTCTCCCCTGGTTCCCGGAGGCCACTACTATCGCGTGGCCCCCACGTACTCCTTCTTCAAGCTCAAACTCGCCTCCAGCCCTAGGAAGGTGGCGGAGGCGGCCAAGCGTCAGGCTCAGCTGGACCAGTACTACGCGAACGTAGAGCTCAGGCAGCTCGATTACTGGGACCCTCCGTACGTCCCGTTAGACAAGATCTTTGACGAGGCTGCCGTTGAGTGGCAGAAGGGTGAGTTCTACCGAACCCACGCGCTTGAGACAGCAGGGAACGAGTCAATCTTCAATTGGGGGAGGGCGATCAGGGCCTATACGAGGTGCCAAGCGTTGGCGAGTCATGTCTACAACGCCCTCGTGCCGCCTCCGGACTCCCCCGAGGACCTCGGGCTGAAGCCCTGGATGTTCTGGAGCAAGGAGTAGTCGTGACCGCGAGAAGTCTTTATACGTGATGGCAAGCAGTTTACGGGGACTCGAACAGAGGGGCGGTTTAGACGCAGCGGCGCAGAGCTTCCGGGAACGCTTCACCTTCATGAAGGGAAAAATGCTCGTTCTCACTGTCAGGCAGATCCTGATGCTGGTGCCGGGCTCTCTAATGATGATATGAAGAAGGCTCTCCAAATGAATCCCGGTATTAAGCATGTCCTAGTTGAGGGTGTTGGTCATAATCTAGGTATGAATCTTGGCGAGGAACCCATAGATGTTGAACCAATACTAATTTTATTGAATCCCTCAGGTAAACAGAATTTAAATGTGGAATCTGGTTATGCGCGCGCATAGATCCAGTGCTTATGCTAACTCGGGTCGAGAAAAAATGTCTGTCACGTAGGAAGAGGAAATTATATGTACTGTATCGGAGAGAGCTAATCCGATTGTTCTGAAGGTGGTTCTGGTTGTCTGAGGGCGTGTGGCCGGAGGGGGCGAGGTGCTGCGTCTGCCTGACCTTTGACCTGGATGCAGAGTGGGTGTTCATGGGGAATGACCCAGGGGTAGCGGAGATGCCCCGCAAGTTCTCCCAGGGCGAGTACGTCTGGAAGGCAAACTTGATCCCGAGGATACTGGACCTCCTCGACTTCCATAGGGTGAAGGCAACCTTTTTCATTGTGGGGATGAACGCCGTGAGCCACCCCGAGGTCGTCGAAGAGATAGCATCCAGGGGCCACGACCTAGCGACCCATGGTTGGAAGCACGAGAAGATTGAGGACGTCCCCAAGGAGGAGGAGAGGAGGCGCCTGCTGATGACCCGGGACGCCATCGAGGACGCCTCCGGCTACCTATCTGTCGGGAACAGGACCGCCGGCGGGGAGCTGAGCCCCCACACCCTGGACATCCTCGCCGAGAACGGTTGGACCTACGACAGCAGCCTCCGGGGGAGCGATCTACCCTACAGGCTGGAGAACGACCTCGTCGTCGTTCCAAGCTACTACGAGATGGACGACTTCCACCTCTTCGCCGACTACCCGGGGGTCGCACCCTACCACGCCCGGATGCTGAGCCCTGAGACAGGCTACCAGATCTGGACCAACGCCTTCGACGGCTACTACAAGTACGGCCTCTGCTACACGACGATGTTCCACCCCCAGATCATCGGGAAACCTGGGAACATGATGCTCCTTAGCCGGCTGCTCAATTACATCGAGAAGTACCCGGATGTCTGGTTCGCCACGGGAGCGGAAGTCGCCCACAACTGGGGATGAGTGGCTGAGCCCTCTAGGAGGAGCGTCTTATGAAGGCCAGCATCCCTAGGATGGCGACACCGGCCAACGCGCCGCTGTAGAGGCCTGAAGCCCAGAAGCCCTGGCTCTGCCAGAGGCTTCCGACCACCGTGTTGGCCACGAAGAAGGCCATGCCTACCACGAGGTAGTAGGCGCCGTATGCTGTGCCCCTCAGCGCGCTCTCGACGTAGCCCGGGATGAGTGCCCTCTGCACGGTTTCAACGACCCCCATGTAGACGCCAAAGACAGCGGCGATGATGTAGGCCGATGCGACCATCCGGGGCATCATCGGGAGCAGCAGAGTCGTTGCCAGAAACGCCCCGTATCCCAGGGCTAGGACCTTCTCCCTGCCGATCCTGTCGGCGAGTCTCCCCGCCGGGATGGCGACGAGGGTGTGGGTCACGTTCACCACGGCGTAGACTATCGGAATCAGCGCGTCTCCCACCCCCATCTCCCTTGCGTTGAGGAGTATGAAGCTGAAGTTGTAGGCTCCGAGGCTGAACACCCCGACGATCCCGAGGAGCATGAGGAACCTACCCCTAAGGATGTCCCGGAGGCCCTCGAGGAACTTGAACTCACCTTCCTGGCTGCCGACGATCTCCTTGACCCCGAAGAGGATGATGATGAGGGCGATGCTTCCCGGCAGGAGCGAGAGCCAGAAGATGTCTCTCACAGTCCATCCCAGGAGCACCATGGTAGCCGTCGCCGTCAGGGGGCCGATGATGGCGCCCGTCTGGTCCAGAGTCCTGTGGAGGCCGAAGGCCATCCCCCTCCTATCCGCGGAGACCGAGTCGCTGATCAGCGCGTCCCTCGGAGCCGTCCTGATACCTTTCCCGACCCGATCGGCGACCCTAATGATGAGGGCATCTGTTATGGAGGATGCGGTGGCGAAGAAGGGCTTGACGACGTTGGAGACGGAGTAGCCTATCAGTATGAAGAGCTTCCTCTTCCTGAACTTGTCGCTGACTATGCCTGAGACGGCCCGTAGAATGCAGCTGAGGGACTCGGCCAAGCCCTCGATGAGGCCCAGCGCGGCCGGTGACCCTCCGGGTAGCCCGAGGATGAAGACTGGCAGTATGCTGAACACCATCTCGCTTGAGACGTCCGTGAAGAAGCTGACGAAGCCTAGCCTCACGACGTTCTGGAACTCGTCCCTTTCTTTGCCCATGACTCCCCCGGCTGCCCTCCTCACCTATAACAGATTCTATTGAATACTAGTGTTGAGGGCCCTCATAGAACCTGGGTCAGGCGCTGAGGGTATCCCGGGCGAAGAGGAGTAGCACTCCCCCCGCCAGTATCCCGAAGACCCCGATCACAAGCCCCATGACCCCCCACCCGTACTGGGTGAGGAGGGCGCCGCCGAGGCTGAGGCTCAGGACCGAGCCGATACTCCCGAAGGCGCCGGTTAACGACATCATCGACCCCCGCAGCCTAGGTAATTGCTCAAGATTGAGTCCCTGAGCCGCAGCGGAGAAGACGCCGGAGAAGAGACACGTCATGAAGCCGAAGGGGATGGCAACCAGGGCGTTCACGAAGACGAAGCGGATCATGGTCGAGGCGCCCATCAGGGCAACCATGATCAACGTGGACCTCTTCAGGCCCATGAAAGAGATCGCCCTTCCTGAGACCAGGGCCCCAGCGACGTAGGCGAGGGCCATCCCTATCGTGATGTACGAGACAAGGGTCCTTGACATCGCGAGTTCCTGCCTGTAGAAGGATGCGGAGAGGGAGAGGCTGATCTGCCAGACTCCCAAACCCAGACCGTAGGTGACGAGGCTCGCAAGGGCCGACCCGTTGGTGACGATGCCCTTGTAGCCCGCAAGGATGCCACCACCGGTCTGGACTTGCTCCCTGTCGGGGACGCCGACAAGGGTGAGTGCCAAAGAGGCTACGACGAGGGGGATAGCGAAGAACAGGAATGATGCCTTCCAGTCGCCGATCAGGTTGACTAGGGGATAGCCCACGACGTAGAGGGCGGCGGGTCCAGCAATCAGCCACCCCATGACATTTGCCCTCCTCTCCGGGGGGAAAAGTTCCCCCAGCAGGGAGCCCGTCATCGGCACCACCATGTTCGCCGTGAACCCGAGTACGGATGAGAGGACGAGGAGGACCGTGAAGTTGGGGGCCACGCAGCTGCCTAGAGTGGCGACGATGCTCAACGAGATCCCGATGACGAGGAGGGACCTGTGCTTGTACCTCACGCTGAGGAAGCCCATGAGCAGGGCGGCCACCACGGCCGCGGCGGAGTAGACGGTGTTGATCTGGTTCGTCACCCCTAAGCCGGTCCCGTAGGTCAATCCGATCTCTATCAGCAGGAGTGAGGTTACGATCTTTACGGCTTGGGGGGCGGTTCTGGAGATCGTGAGCGCGGGTAGGATCAGACCACCCTTATTCTCCTCGGAGACCTCAGAGAGATGTGACATAAAACTCAATAAGGAACGAGAGGGGAAGTTCAGTATATTTAACATTTATTATAATAACCATAATCGGGCTCCGAGCTTGGAAAAACGCATTTACGCCGAAAAATTATACCTCGGGCGGCCCCTCCCGGACATATTCGAGGGCTTTGATGCCGTCGAACCGCAGGCCGAAGATGCCGTCGAGGAACCAGGTGATTCCGACCTCCTCGGCCTCGCTGACCAAGACCTCCATCTCACGCCCGTCGCCGGGGAACTCGAACTCGTAGGCCACGTCCAGCGGCGTGTCGACCTTCCTGTAGCCTCTAATCGTCTCTATCTTCCTGCCCATCTCCTCGATGGTGAGCCCCGTCTCGCCCGCCGAGGGGTTGTCGCCGCCGGTCACCCAGCCGTCGTACCTGGCAACCCTCCTCAGGGTCCTGCCGCCGCCCCCACCGATCCAGATGGGAATCCTAGGCCTCTGGACTGGGACGGGCTGGAACGTGACGCCCTCGACGGTGTGGTGCCTCCCACGGTAGGTGAACTGCTCCCCGGACCAGAGGCCGGTGATGATCTCCAGCGCCTCGTCGAACATCTCGTTGAGGGTGGCGTAGCTGGTCTCCTCCCCAAATGAGGCGAAGTCCTCAGGCCGCGCCGCCTTCGACCCGAGGCCGGCCCCCAGGATCACCCTACCGTCTGAGATCTGGTCGAGGGACACAAGCTGCTTGGCGAGGACCTGGGGGCGCCTCCTCGTGAGGGGAGTGACGTTGGTGCCCAGCTTTATCCTGCTGGTCCTAGCCGCGGCTGCGGAGAGGACCGTCCAGGGGTCTGCCATGGGGATGGGCTGCCAGTTGAACCAGAGGTGGTCCCAGAGGAAGAAGCCATCCCACCCCGCCTCCTCCGCCTCCACGGCGAGGTCCACCAGGAACTTGCTGACGTTCTCGACGCGCCCATCGCCTGTTGACCAGGCATGGATTGCCTGCAACCCGAACTTCATGGATACAACAAAGGAGTGAACTGTCGCCTCCCCTTAAAAAAAACACGGGGAGCCTATGCCTAGGGGGTCGTCAACGGGCAGCCATACTACTTGAATGACGCGCAGGTTTATCTTAATGTTTAAAAACAAGGCTTCGAAGAAGAATATGAGGTAAAGATGAGGACTAATATCAAGATCTTCGGACCCCCTCTCCTCAAGGCGCTGAAGGAACTTGAGAAGATCGCCATCGACATGCCTGAAGTCTGCATCATGGACACTCTCCTCGTCGGTGGACTGCCGAGTTTCGGCGCAGACGTGGACACCGCCGGTCATCAGGAAGGCATACAGGATTACTTTGGCTCACTCGGCGAGATAACGAGGGAGCGCTGCGACACCATCATCAGCAAGTCTGGGCAGATCCTCGGGGACTACGACTTCTTCTTCGAGTGGTTCGTGAAGCCGTCGATGGAACAGATCGACATGCTCACAAAGGCGATAGATGAAGCCCTTGCTCCCCTCGGCTGCAAGTACACGATGACGACCGGCAAAAAGTAATAATTTCCCCTTTTCTTTTAATCCTGAGAACTCCAGTCTCCTGTCTCAATGACTTCCGCTTGATGCGGACTTTTATGATACGTGTCTTCTGCTCCGTCGTCAGGATTCGGAAAGATATATATCGTCATCCCCTGATGAAGGGGCTCGTAGATGTGGTTACTGGACGGCCTCAGGGGTTTCTGGGGGAGGCAGAAGGCGAACTTCAAGGTCATGATCGCCAGGGACTCCATCCGCATGTTCTCTGGGAGGAAGCCCCGGTCCCGGATCAGGGCGGCGGGGGGCTATGAGTCCATCTTCCTGAGCCGCCTGGGGGCGACGCCGGTGCAGATCGGTCTGACGAATGGCGCGATGTCCCTTCTGAATGTTCTCTTCGCGGTGCCGGCGGGGTGGCTGACTGACACCACGAGGAACATCAGGGGGCTCTTCCTCATCAGCTTCGCCCTGGGGCTGCCCGCGCAGCTGCTGATGGCGTATGCGCCCGACTGGACGGTCTTCATGCTTGTGATGCTCTACTACACGGTTACGTTGTCGGTGCTCCTGCCCAACCAGCTGATCATGGACATCGACTCCATGACAGACGAGGACAGGGTGACGGGGCTCTCCCTCCACAGGACCATCACGGCGGTCGCCGGCGTCGCTTCACCCCTCATGCTCGCGTACATCATAGATCGGTTCGGCGGCCTCGACACGGCCCAGGGGATCAGGCCCATCTTCATCGTCCAGTTCGTAGCGGACGTGCTGATATTCATCATCCTGTACAGGGGGCTGGAGAACGTCTTCATCGAGAGGAGGCGGGAGAGAACGAGCCTCGTCGGGGGGCTGAGGGAGGTGCTGGGGGGGTCAACGCCCATCAAGCTGATGCTGCTACGGGATGTCTCAACGATGTTCGTGATGGGGATGGTGGCGCCGTTCATCGGTATCTACCAGGTGGACGTCAAGATGGCGACCATCTTCATCTTCGCCTGGATCGGTGTGGCAGAGCCCGCCGTGGACATCTTCCTCTCCATCCCTGCGGCGAGGATCGTGGAGCGGTACGGGAGGAAGAAGACCGCCTACGTGGGCCACCTCATCGGCATCGCATCCAGGATGGTGCTGGTACTGACCCCGGCCTCCCTCCCCATCCTTCTGATAGGCTACAGCCTCCTCGGCTCCGTGGAGGGGTGCCTCTACATGGGGTACGACGCCTACGGCCAGGAGATCATCCCCCAGGAGATCAGGGGGAGCTGGATGGGAGTGAGGAACACGGTCATCGGGGTGATGGGTGTGTTCACCCCGGTGCTGGGTGGGCTGGTCTGGAACGTGGGGCCGGACTACCTGATGTGGCTGCCGATGCTCCAATGGACCTTGGTCGGACTCCCCATCATGGTCTTCCTGATGGAGAGACACTCAGTTGACGGCATGGTGCGGCCCAAGGTTCAAGCGTGAAAGCCCCGAACTCGCCACCAAACTTTTGGGGAGTTTCCCCATCTATTTGACGCGTTTGGTTACGGGGCGCATCCAGAGAGGCAGCTTGAGGCGTACAGCGTTCGCTGGGCAGTCCATCATGCACGCCCCGCAGTGCCAGCACTCGTTTGGGTAGGCCAACTCGGGCTTCCCGTAGCCCTCCCTGAGGACGTCTCCGGGGCAGATCTCGACGCACTTGAAGCAGGCTATGCACCTCTCGTTGAAGACGGGCGGCATCTATGCGCCCTCCTTTGAGGGGTACTTGATCACTATGGGCGTCTTCCTGAACTCGGGTTCGCCGTCCACCTGCTTGCCCAGGAACCAGAATCCCCTATCGTACTGCTCGGGCTCTAGGGCGGCCTTCACCATCATGACGCCGACATCCATGAGGTTCATCACCTCGTTGCACCTCACCAGCTCGTGGGAGTCCCTTGCCTTCATCGTCACCCTCTTCAACTCCTCGATCTGGGCGATGCAGTTCCTGAGCCCTGTGCGGCTGACCTTCGCCTCCTCGTCTGGGAGGTTCCATCCGACGATGTAGCCCTTGTATTCATCCATAATGTTGTTGAGCTCCTTGTTGACCTCCTGCCAGGACAGGCCGTCCTCAGCCATCAGGGGGGCGGTGACTCGTGCCTCCTCCGACCTCACCTGTAAATCGTCGAGTGAGGCCTCCGACGCCTTCAGAGCGTATTCGGATGCCTTCTCGCCCGACCTCCATCCAAGCACGGCGTATGTGGGGGCGGCGACCTCCCCCGCGAACTGGACGGGGCTGCATGCGAACAGCCCAGGTAGGTTGGTGCGGCAGTCAGTGTCAATGAAGAGGGCGAGGAATCCCCCGGTGAGCATCCCCGCGGGTTCTAGGTCGAGCTCGAAGGCATCCTTTCTGAAGTCGAGGCCTAGGTCCTTCATGATCTCCAGGATGACCCAGCAGAGCCCCTCGTTGCCGTAGCTCCACTCCGCGTAGCGTATCTCCTCCTCGGTGGCGTCGGTCCAGTCCAGGTAGAAGGGGGTCTTCCCCTCTCGGATGCTCCTCTCGACGTTCTCCCTGCGCTTGCGGAGGGGCTCTCGGACTGCGGGGTGCCTGATCATGGTCTCCCCCTCGCTGTTGACAAACCGCCCAGCCGGGTAGCAGGTAGTGGCAGTGCCGCTGCTCCTGCTCAGGTTCCTAAGGTACTGGAAGCCGGCGTTCCGGGTCTTCCCAGCCTGGAGAACAAAGACCTCAGCTCCCGCCCGCAGTGCCATTGCTTCGCCGTCGCCCGTGATGTAGGGGGGACTCTGGCTGTTGAACCAGTCGCCGCTCTGGGCCTTAAACAGCCTCATCTGGTCCATCCCCGTGGCCATGATGACGGCCTTGGCCCTGAAGACATGGAACTCCCCGGTCCTCATGTTGACCCCGGTGGCCCCCACGACCTTTCCGTCCTTTGTGAGGAGGCCGGTGCCAGCGACCCTGTTGTAGATCTCCACGCCCCGCTTGAGGCACTGCTCTGTGAGGCGCTTCTTGATGTCCCTGCCGTCGTAGTTGAGGGTGTCCCACTCGCTCTGGAACTGGGGGACGATCCTGAACCTCTTCTCGCCCTCGGGGACTTCGTACTGGAGGTTCCAAGGGTAGATCTTATCGTATTTGAATTGGACACCCCAGCTCTCCAGGTTGCCGACGCACTCCTTGGTGCCCTCGGCAATTATCTCGAGGAGCCCCTGGTCCATGAGGCCCCCCTTGGTCTTGCCGTACTCGCCGTCGAAGCTGATGTCCCTTACCATGTCAGGGATGGTCCAGCCGCTCTGGGGATTGATGTCCGAGTCGTAGAACCAGAAGTGGTCGTTCCCTGTGCCCGCGGCGCCGCTCCTCTCGGTGTGGCTCTTTTCCATTATGGTGACCTTGGCCCCGTGGTCGGCGGCGTTGATGGCGGCCATGCAGCCGCTGAGCCCGCCCCCGATGACCAATACGTCCGTCTTAATCGTCTTTGTCATGATCATCAACCGGTGAGATATGTAGACGCCTTTGTGATGGGTTAAAAACGAATTGGATATGTGGGGCTGCCCATAGAGCTGGCGCTGGATGGGGGAGCTACCTGTCTGAAGAGTTGGGACAGAACGGGTGAAGGGTACTGATATTAAAGAGACTCAATGCTAATCATTCAGGATCATAGAAGTTCTTGTAATATCTGAGGACTAGAGTTTGGGATGGAGAGACCGATTGTAAAGCTCGGTGATCAGGTACGAGCAAACCGCTCAGCTTTGACGTAGCCCCATCTTGACCACGAGCT
Source organism: Patescibacteria group bacterium (assembly GCA_035527235.1). Classification (GTDB taxonomy): domain Archaea; phylum Thermoproteota; class Bathyarchaeia; order TCS64; family TCS64; genus BS750m-G28. The sequence continues at coordinate 16,805 of DATLAV010000060.1, forward strand.
CAGCCATCCTGAGGGATGCCTCGGCGCCGTCCAGTATCGGAACTCCAGTCTCCTCCCTCAGCCTCCCGCCGAGCCCCCAGAGGGCGAGGCACCCCAGCATGAAGACGTCCCCCTCACCCCGCTCCAACCTCTCCCTCACCATGGAGGTTATCTCGGAGACGGTGCCCTCAAGGTCCCGCCTCATCTCCAGGACGGGGATGTCCGGGGTTATCCTGCAGGGCCTCCTCCCGAGTACCGACGCGATGGCCATCATCGACTCCCCCGGTCCGATCACTGGCATCTCAACCAGCTCACGGGCAGTGGCCAGGGCAGGGTCACTCCCGCACCAGATGATGGCGGCGTCGCATCCGTCGGCCTCCGCTTCCTTGACGAGCCTCAGGATCTCTGGACCCGCGAGGACGGCATCCGCCTCTGACTCGATGGCCGGGGGCCCCACCTTCACCTGGGTCGCGTCGATTTTCGTTTTCGGGTCAGCTATCTGCCGGAGGAAGTCAAGGCGCTGCTGAATCGCCTCCTCGTCGAGGCCCGTTATGGGTACCACGATCCTGATCCTCATGAACCTCGATGAGGGTTAGGTTGAACGGGGTGAAAAGGTTTAGGTTGACGTGAGAGTCGACGAGGGAGGTCAGGCCCTCTCCTTGTCCTTGCACAGTGCGGCGTCCGTCAGGTAGTAGTCGGGCAGGATGGGCTCCTGATCGACGCCGCCGAAGGGCATCGGCGTGGGTAGGAGGTGCTTCGTCTTCTCCAGCCCCTCGATCACCTCGTCGAGGTCCTCGGAGGGAACGACGACGAACATCTCGTGGTCCTGAACGATGGAGCTGGTGCGCTCCCCGCGGCAGGGGAAGCCGAAGCTCACCTTGCCGGTGGTGTAGCAGTTGGCCATCCCCTCGACGCAGACGCCGTACTTGGCGGAGGTGGAGGCCTCGAGGCGGGCGTCCCTGGCGTAGAGGTAGGCCTGGACGATCTTGAGGACATCGAGGGGGGTTCCGTAGAAGACCACCTGATCGTAGTGGATGTCCATCTTGTGGAGGGGGGCGAGGGCGATGGCCTTGACGCCGCCGTACTCTACCCTGGGCAGGGTCTCGAAGAGCTCCCTGCAGAGTTCGGGGCTGCCCCTGATGCCGTCCTTGACGCCGATCTCTCCGGAGGAGAGGCTCTCGTCGAAGGGGTGGAGGCCCCCGGCGAGGGCGCCAACTTTGCAGGCCATGTCCTCGGCGTTCACCAGAACCTTTCTGGAGTGGTGGCGGGCGAGGCCCACCGCCTGGCATAGGTTGATGGGGGTCTTGGGCCTGTAGAAGCCCTTGTCGATGAGGTCCCACTCGATCTCCTCGTCGTACTCCTCGATGTAGGCGACGGCGACGGGGAACATGGTGAGTTTGAGGTAGCTGTTGAGGCGCTCGTAGTGGGATAACGCGTCCTCCATGATGCTTCAAGCGTCTGAATGAGGCGCAGGATAAATACCTTCTCCGGGGACTGAGAGGGGAGTATCTCCCCTCTTATATGGGGCCCTTCACGGGTCAGATATGAGAGAAGTACGTTTATGGCCAAGTTGAGAGTCGCCGCCTTTACCGTCCTGAGCCTGATAATCGTAGTTGCCACTGGGTGGTATCTCTATCCAGCCTCTGACGGTCCCCCTTCAACGAGGGAGAGGTGGGTGACCTTGGGCCATTGGTCCGATGAGAGCGTCGACCCCGACCTCGAGGTGGGTTACAGATGGTTCAACATGGAGCTGGACAGCTTCTCCTTACCGGAAGACACGATCCGGTGGAACGTCAGCTTCGAGTGGGGGAACGGTGAGGTCGGTTGCACCGCCGGGCTGTACGTCAAGAAGGAGGGGGAGAGCACCTCCATCGAGAGCCTCTTCAGGCAAGGGTTCATCCGGGGGGAGGCTGAGTTCTCCTTCGGCGGGGAGCACCTCACCGGTGTTTACTACGTGAAGATGAACACGGCCAAGGCTGACTTCAACCTATCTGTCGTGGCGTTGGTGTCCGGGGGCCAGAGGGACCCAGATGTCGTCACGGGCCTGATGAAAGTCTGGCACGAGTACGGGAGGTTCACCATCGAGCCAGGGAGGGAGATTGCGGGAGACTTTTCGTTCCCAGAGACCTCGGAAGGGGTCAGGCTCACGTTCAGGGTTGAGAACACGACGTCACCTCCCGACTACCTGCTATCCGCCAGGATGGTGAGAAGCGGGGAGACGTTCTGGGAGATAGGACCCATCAACTACGGGTCGGCGAGGATGATCTACGAGATCGAGGGTGTCTCGGGGGATGTGACGCTCTGGGTGCTCGTGGTCCAGGGTAGGGTCGACCTGATGGTGGAATGGTTTGGCTGAGACGCCCCTGTGTTAAGAAGTGAATCTCTCTTTATATCTCCAACTCGGCGCGCGCGGTGTATGTTAAGAAAAGAGTAAAGGGGATCGAGTTCGAGCTTAAGCTCGTGGGAAAATTATTATAAGAACATTCATCCTTTGAACAAATGAGGCAGATTAAAGATGAGTATGCACGTTCCAAAGGAGGACCCCCGCCTGCAGGTGGAGGATATCAAGTATCCCGGCGAGACGGGAGACGTCCTTGCACATTTCGCCAGGCCTAAAGGGGATGAGAAACTGCCGGGGGTGGTCGTAATCCCCGAGATCTGGGGCCTTGTTCCCCACATTGAAGAAGTCACTAGGCGGTTCGCTTTGGAGGGCTTCCTGGCCATATCCCCAGATCCCCTCTCTCCCTTAGGGGGAACCCCTAATGACGTTGATAAGGCTCGGACCATGATGCGAGAACTCGACGACCAGGAGACGACGAAGAACTATGTCGCCGCTGTGAAGTACCTGAAGACTCATCCTCAGTCGACGGGGAAGGTGGGGGTTACGGGCTTCTGCTGGGGGG
>DATLAV010000061.1:0-3507 GCA_035527235.1 Patescibacteria group bacterium
AACGATGCCCTTGTCATTTGCAAGAGCTGCGGCCACCTCGTCCCCAAGACGAACATGTGCCTCTACTGTGGCTCCCCCATACTGTTCCGAGCGCTTGGAAGCCGGTAAGCCGTTTTATACTTCCGTGGCTCCTATCCTCAACGATACAAAATGTCTGATCCAAAGAAGATCTTCATCTCCATCGACATGGAGGGCATAAGCGGGATCGTCGACGGCAGGCAGACCGGAGGCGACACGGGTGAGTACCAGCGGGGACGCAAGCTTATGGTGGGCGACCTGAACGCCGCCGTCGAGGGGGCTCTCGAGGCCGGCGTGGAGGAGATCGTGGTCTCTGACGCCCACGGAGGTGCGAAGAACCTCCAGCCCGACGAGGTGCACGAGGAGGCGCTCCTCATCAGGGGCTCCCCGAAGATGTGGTCCATGATGTCCGGGATAGGCGAGGAGTACGACGCCGCCTTATATGTCGGCTACCACTCGATGAAGGGGACGGAGAACGGCGTCCTCGCCCACACCATCTCCGGAGGGACGGTGGACGGCATCTTCATCAACGGTGTGGAGATGGGGGAGTTCGCTCTCAACGCCGCGTTGGCGGGCTGCTTCGGCGTCCCCTCGGTCTTCATAGCGGGGGACGAGGCTGTCGCCGTGGAGGCGAGGAGGTTCGTCCCAAACATCACGACGGCCGTGGTGAAGTGGGCGGTGGGGAGGTACGCTGCAAAGTGCCTCCATCCTAAGAAGGCCCACGAGGTCATCAGAGAGAAGGTGAAGGAGGCCCTCTCCAGAGTGGGCGAGGTCAAGCCCTTCAGGGTCGATGAGCCCGTGGAGTTTAAGCTCAGGGTCACCAACTCGGTGGGGGGAGACGCTGCCCTCATGCTACCCTTCATCGAGAGGGTCGACGGCAGGACGGTGAAGGCCACATTCGACGACTACCCGACGGCTTTGAAGGGGCTGAGGTCGACGATCTCGGTCGCCGGAGGCGCAATCCGGCGGTAATTTCCCTCCACTATCTTTTCATTTACGTTGAATGCACAACCCTTAATTCTCTCTTCTGTAGTTGAGGGGAGGACGAAGCATGGCCTTTTCAACCCTCGACTTCTATTCCATCCTTCTACTGGCCATAGGACTCGCCATGGACGCCTTCTCCGTGGCGACGATCACTGGGGTCAACTCGAAGAAGGTCACCATCAACCAGGCCTCTAAGATGTCCCTCACCTTCGGCGCCTTCCACGGCTTCATGCCCATACTGGGATGGTTCGCCGGCTCCACAATCGTCTTCATGATCTCCAAGTACGATCACTGGGTCGCCTTCCTGCTCCTCGTCTTCGTCGGGGGGAGGATGATCGTGGACGCCTTCAGGAAGGGCGGTGAAGCCTCCGACATAAGCTCCCTGAGCAATTTAGACCTGCTCATATTCTCCATCGCGGTGAGCATAGACGCAGTGGCCGTCGGCCTCTCCTTCTACCTTGAGAAGATCCAGGTCTTCGTGCCCGCCCTCATCATTGGCACGGTGACCTTCATCTTCACAATGTTGGGGCTTAAGCTGGGAACCCAGACGGGGCGCCTCCTCGGAAAGTGGAGCCAGGTGATCGGAGGCGTCATCCTCATCGGGATAGGACTCAGGATCGTGCTGACCCACCTCGTCAGCCTCTATTGAGGCGCCCCCGTAGCTCTGCATCGCTAGAGAAAAGTACTAAAATCGTTGCGTCCTACTTTGGAGAGTATGGATCTAACGCCCCTGCTGGCCTCCTTCGTGCTGTTCTCCCTCATGGAGTTCGGCGACAAGACCCAGTTCACCTCCTTCGTCCTTGCGGCGAGGTACGGCAGCCCCGTCCTCGTCTTCCTGGGCATCATGCTAGGCTCGACCCTGATAACGGGCAGTGGGGTCGTCATAGGGAAATGGCTGGTGAAGGTCGTCCCCGAGAGATACCTGAGGTACATCGCCGCCGGGCTGTTCATCGTCTTCGGCCTGATATTCCTCGCCGGGGCATTACTCGGCGTGGAAATCTTCTGAGAAACAAAGTTTAAATCAGATGCCCCACTCGGAGGGTGAGGGACTACCCCGTTGAGTTTGAGGGACAGGCGGTCGGTGATAATCGTCATCATCCTGGCCGCAGCCGCTTTTAGCTACTACTTCTGGAGCACAGGCAATACTGCCGGAGATGAGGTCGGCAAGAGGGCGAAGGACATAGAGCTCATCGGCCCAGATGGGGAAGTGTTCATACTCAGCGAGTACCTAGGAGATGCGATCGTGATCGACTTCATGGCCACGTGGTGCGGCCCCTGTGAGCTCCAGCTGAGGGAGCTGGAGGAGCTTCAGGACGCTGTGGAGGACGTGATCATAGTCTCCGTGGAGGTGGACCCCACATTGAGTGGGGAGGCGTTCAAGCAATGGGCTGAGGAGAAGGGGTTCAAGTGGTTCGTGGGCCAGTCCCCAGACGCTACCAGGGACTACAGGATAAGCGTCATTCCCACTATCGTGATCGTGGACCCAGAGGGGGTCATACGGTACAGGGGAACGTATACAACCTATGAGGTACTCCGAGACCTTGTCAACGAGTATAAGTAAACGACACGAAGTCATTAGATGATATCCAATTACATAAGGAAAGGAAATAAACTGCCTGGGTACCCCCCTTCCCCCCATGGGGATGGCGTGAACCCAGTTACTTCCAGTTGCCAAGTGTCTTTCTTATGTCCAGAATTTTACCGAGATGGTAGGCGTTGTGTTCAATGATAATTATGACCTCTCGCAAATATGTGTATTCGATCGAGCCAGGAATTATCGATAGCAGATCGATGTCCGGATTCCTAACCATTTCAATTGCCTTCTCCAGATCACTGAAAAATCCATTCACCGTCTTGTTCCATTCTTCATCTGATATCCTCTGCTTATACTGAGGCCAGGTACCACCTTGTAACTCGGGAGACTCCCAGTCTGGATCGAGCGCATAGTAGAGGAGGTCTTCCTGACAAATTCGCATGTGCTCCAGCTCCTGATATATAGAATGTATCTCGTCGTTCGGTCTAACACCCCTGAGCTCTGGTCTAATTCCCTCCAGGGCCTTCTTGTAAGGCACGAAGGCCTGCCCGCCACTCAATGATTTGACCAGTTGTACTCTCAACACGTCCACAATCGTCACCCCTTTCCTTTTCCCCATTGATCATTATTGTCTGAGTATTTATTAAAATGGCATGAACCTGGGCCATAGTTCCTCGATTGAGAGGGGTCTTCAGTAAATGTCGCTGTTGGTGACGTGCCAGCATCTAACATCCGATATCTCCAGCCCACCCCTGTATACGGCCCCTCCTTCCTGGCGCGTTCTGTTCAACGCCTTCATTATGACGGTGTACCAGGGGAGTACTTTGAATCCGTATTCTATGGCCAACGATTCTAGCTGGCTTCCCCTTTTAGCGTTAAATTCGATGGCTGTTACGTCGGCATGCAGTTCCAATAGAGTTGCTACGGTCTCTGGTAGCAGGTCTTCGAGCATACTAGGACTGTAGTCGTTG
>DATLAV010000062.1:0-3529 GCA_035527235.1 Patescibacteria group bacterium
TTAGGGTTTTGTTTTGTTTGTAGGGTTCTCGGGTATGGTTGTGGGGTTGGTAAATGCTTTATTTTGGGGTGGGATGTGGTGTTCGGAGAGGGGTTAACCACCTTCGTATCCCCGTACGATTCCTCGACCCAATCCCTCTCCAAATTCTCATCAAAAAAAGGGGTTATTTAGGGCAGGTCACTCTACGAGCTTCTCCCCGGCCAGCCTCTCCACGGCACAGATGACGGCCTGGGGGCCCTTCTGCCTCATCCCCTCGGCGTCGAGGTTCCTGTACATCTGCTGCACGATAGCGGTGCCCGGCAGGGGCATCTTGACCTCTGCCGCCGTCTCCATGATGATCCTGAGGTCCTTGAGGTAGTCCTTCACCTTGAATCCGGGCTCCAGGTCCCCCCTCAGTATCTTCGCACCGTTGTTGGTGAGCTGCCAGCTCCCGGCGGCGCCCCCAGACACCGCGGCGTGGCACTTCTCCAAGTCCGCCCCCGCCTTCTTGGCGAAGAGGAGGGCCTCGGCGACTCCCAGCATGTTCATGCCGACGAGGATCTGGTTGCACGCCTTCACTATCTGCCCTGCGCCCTGGGGGCCGACGTGGGTGATGGTCTTCCCCATGGCCTCGAAGAGGGGCATGCACTCGTTGTACACCTCGGCGTCGCCGCCGACCATGATGCTCAGCGTGCCGCTCCTAGCGCCGATGTCGCCCCCGCTCACCGGAGCGTCCAGCATCCTCACTCCCTTCTTTCCGAGCTCCGCGGCGACCTTCCTAGTAACGGAGGGGGAGATGGTGCTCATGTCAATGACGATGGTCCCGGGCTTAGCCCCGTGGACGACCCCGTCCTGCCCCAGTAGCACCTCCTCTACGTCGGGGGAGTCGGTGACGATGGTGACTACGATCTCCGATGCCTCGGCGACCTGCCTGGGGGAGCCCGCCATGGCCGCCCCGGCCTCGATGAGGGGCTCCATCTTGGATTTGGTCCTGTTCCAGACGGTGACGGGGAACCCCGCTTTCAGAAGATTCATGGACATGCCGCTGCCCATGAGGCCCAGGCCTATGAAACCTATGCGCTTCATAAACTACACCGGGTTCTAAGACCCCCTCGGGGGGCTAAATCCTTTCGCCTCTACCCGAGGGCGGCCTTCTTGAGGATGAGAAGGTAGTGGTTGCCCGCGAGGCCTAGAAGGATCAGCGCCATGCCCACGACCAAGTACGTGGTGGCCTTCTTGGCGTCGTGGGTGAGAGTGGCGCTCCTGGAGGCAATGTACATCCCCGCGAACATGCTCAGTGTGAGGACCATGTTCATCTGGCTCTCGTTTAGGGTCTGCTCCCCCGCCCTCGGGTCCACGGAGCTGTAGCGGCCACCGCCGAGGGGGATCATGGTCATGGGGCTGTCGACGTAGTTGTAGATGCCGCCGGCGGCGATGTAGATCATGACGATGACTGCCAGCCATGCGATGACGGTCCTGGAGACCTTGGGCAGCTTCTCCCTTCGGCTGATGTTCTCGATGAACTTCCTTACCCTTCGCTCTATGGATGAGATGCCGGTCGACCTCCGTACAGGTTGTAAACGTTGTAGGATGCGGGATATATGGCTTTTTCCAATTTCATGGACCAGTCATTGATAACTCTTTAATGTCGGTTTCCCCCCACATATCAGGGTACTGGGAGATGCCACAGAAGATCACCTGTTCTGAGTGTAATCATCTTCTCTACGAGGGCGACATACTCAAGTCGCCTCTGGATATAGTCAAGAAGTTTGAGGGCAGATGCCCCCAATGCGGTAGGAAGCTCAACTTCTCATCGAGCGGGGTGAGCATCTACCCCTGCGAGGAGAACCGATAACGTCCCCGGTTCCGCTAAACAGTTTTTAATCCGGTCACCTTTCTAGATGTGAGGTATCAGTTTGGATATCAGGAAGACCCATATCTATGACTTCCACGCCGAGCACGGCAACATAGTGGACTTTGGCGGCTTCGCCATGCCCGTCTGGTACGACGGCATCATGGACGAGCACGCCGCCGTGAGGAACTCCGTCGGTATCTTCGACACGAGCCACATGGGCCGCAGCATGGCGGTGGGACCGGACACGGAGAGGTGGCTGAACAGGATGATCACCAACGACGTGTCGAAGCTTAAGCTCAAGCAGGGGATCTACACGGTGATGCTGAAGCCGGACGCAGGGATCATCGACGACCTGATCACCTACAAGATGGCACCGGACAGGTACTTCATCGTCTACAACGCCGGGACCCGGGACAAGGACTTCGCGTGGTTCAAGAAGACCTCGGAGGGCTTCGACGTGGAGCTCACCGACCTCTCCAACGACATGGCGATGATGGCCGTCCAAGGCCCCAAGGCCGTGGAGACAGTTAACAGGATCGCAGAGGAGGACCTGACCAAAGTGGAGAGGTTCCACATCGCCGAGGTCACCCTGGCCGGCCTGCCCTGCCTCGTCACCCGCACGGGGTACACCGGGGAGGACGGCTTCGAGGTCTACGTAAAGGACTGCCCCCTGGCGAGTCCAGAGAAGGGGCTGAAGGTCTGGAACGCCCTCGTCGACGCCGGCGCGAAGCCCTGCGGCCTGGGAGCCAGGGACAGCCTGAGGCTTGAGGCGGGGCTCAACCTATACGGGAGCGACATCGACGAGGAGACGAACCCCCTAGAGGCGAAGCTCAGGTGGGTGGTGAAGTTCAAGAAGGACGGCGGATTCATCGGGAAGGAGGCCCTTGAGAAGATCCGTGACGAGGGACCCAAGAAAATCCAGGTGGGCATCGCCATGGTGGGCCGCGGCATCCCGAGGCACGAGTACGAGGTCCTCGACGGCGACGGGAAGGAAGTGATAGGCCACGTCACCAGTGGTGGCATGGCCCCGAGCCTCGGCTACGGGATAGCCATCGCCTACGTCCAGAAGGATTATTCGAAGCAGGACACGCCTGTGATGATCCGCATACGGAAGCACCTCGCGGAGGGAAAGATTGTTAAGTCTCACCCCTTTTATGATGATTCCGTATACGGTTGGAAGAGGTTGAGCAAATGAGCGAAGAGTATGTTGTCGCCGACGGGCTCTACTACACTGAGGAGCACGAGTGGGCCAAGGTGCAGGAGGACGGCACGGTCCTCGTGGGCATCACCGACTACGCCCAGAAGGCCCTCCACGAGGTCGTCTACGTCGAACTCCCCGAGGTCGGGAGCGAGGCGGAGCACATGGGCATCATAGGGGCCGTGGAGTCCGTGAAGGCGGTCTCCGACATGAACAGCCCGGTCTCCGGCGAGATCGTCGAGGTAAACGAGGAGCTGCTGGACAGCCCCGAGCTCATCAACGAGGACCCCTACGGGAAGGGTTGGATCGCGAAGATCACGCCTTCGGACCTGCAGGGGGACCTGCTGAACCTGATGGAGCCGGAGAAGTACAGGGATCACGTCGCTCACGCTGAGCACTGACGCTGGCGTGCGGGGGTTCCCAAGTGGCCAAAGGGGGTAGGTTCAGGTCCTACTGGATTAGTCCTCCGTGGGTTCGAATCCCACCCCCCGCACCAT
>DATLAV010000063.1:0-15733 GCA_035527235.1 Patescibacteria group bacterium
CGAGAAGAACGAGAAATAACATTTTTAAAAGCATACTAGAGAAGCATTTTTGTCGTGATTTCTCCTAGGAATATCAATCTTAAATAGTCCAGCTTTTCAACGTCATTCATGGGTAAAGAATATTTTTATTATCATGGTTAACACCGTTAGCGTTTAGTCTCATAGAAACGGAATAACGTGTAGGTCACGGAAGGGCTGTATTCATGAAAAATGTTAGTTTATTGTTATTTCTATTCATCAAGAACATTGGATATTACGTAAAATGTTAGTTGTACGCACTCTCGGTGGGGTACTCTCAGAATAGGGGGCGAATTCTATTGAACCCTCAGGTGAAGAAACCAGGGGGTTCGAATCCCACCCCCCGCACCAGAGAGTACACCCACGGTATAGACGTCTTCAAAAGGTTTCTCAGGAGTAAAAGGCTAAAAAAAGACATCTTGTTGCCCCCATCCACTGTCGAGTCCAAGTTTAGAAACATCAAGACCCTGGCCCGAAGTATCAACCTATGGGACTCGGAGGCAGTGAAGCACTATCTCGATTTCTCTGACCTCAGTGGAGGGAGAAAGCACATTGTAGCATTTATACATGAAGAGACCTTCATTTTCCCAATACTTGCGCGTGCGTATTAAGAAATTTTGAACGTAGTGAAATGTTATCTTGGAATAGTCTCTACTAAAAATTGGTATTCAAAGTCATATTAGCAATGAGAGTAGCATATCTATTAGAAATATAACGACTCCATAGCCAACTTTAATCAACTAGGATAGAACCCTCAACGCTCGTATGATACGCCAAGAACTTTCATCCATGTTAATCCAGAAACACCCATGTAAAAAAAATAAGGGGGGGGTCATTCGTCCGCCTGCGAAAATTAGCCCAATCAATGGAAGGACCGTGAAAAACCCTCATCTCGGATCCGATTCAACACTAAAACCCGGGCAATTCCAAGAAAAACACTGACCATTCATCCAGAAACATGTGGGGGGGAGGGGGGGTTTAAACATCGGAGCCCGAAAACACCCCCGATAAGATCCCATTCATACTAAAAGGGGCCACTTTTTCCACCTAAAACGCTGATCACATGACCCCCCTCACAATTAGAGATGGTGGGGCCGGAAGGATTTGAACCCTCGACATTTGGGTTTCCGCTCCAAAAACTCTTCATCCCCAAGCGGGTCAGTCCAAGACTTCATACTTTCTGGAGCCCAACGTCATCCCAGGCTAGACCACGGCCCCGACGCCAAAGACGCCTACCCCCACCATCTAAATAAAGATTATCGTCAGACGACATTGTCACCCCCTCTAGTCTAACCGGAACGACCCGGGGCGCACGTACAAAACCCTTAAGGAGCCCCCCTCATCAGAGAATCCAAATTGACCCTCCTCTTCAAGAAACCGTACATTCAGCAGATCATCGCGGGGGCCAAGACCGCCACCCGCCGGGCCAAGAGGCCCATGGTCAAGGAGGGCGGCGTCTACCACATCCGCCTCGACTTCTTCAACTACCTCCCCGACCGCATCAGGGTCGACAGGCTCTATACCCAGAGCCTAGGGGAGATGACCCTCAAAGACGTCACCATGGAGGGCCACAGCACCCTCCAAGAGTACCAGAAAGAATGGACGGAGATCTACGGATTCTGGGACGACGAGCAGCTCGTCTGGGTCGTCGAGTTCCAGTACATCGGCCCAGAACCGAAATCTTTAAACAACGGCCCAGTGCCCAAAGGTATGGGTTACCGGCCAAAGGGCGTGGGACCCACCCGAACCCATCCCGAACTCGGAAGTTAAACCACGCTCCGTCCGCGGCTGTAGTGATGTCTTAGGCCTCGCGAACCCGTAGAAGCTGGTGGCCCACCCTTCTCAACATCAGTGGACGACGCCCAGCCTGTGGAGTTCCTCGACGAGGACGCTCCGTGTCCCGTTCAGGGCCGTCTGCCTCTCAACGTACTCGTCCCCCGTCATCTCGCCGCGCCTGAACTCCGCGTCGAGGCCGCTGAGCTGCCCATCGATCTCCTCTATCCGATGCCTCAGCATGTCAGCATAGGACGCGTGCCCCACCATCTCCTCCCCCACGGGAGCCATATCCGTCTTGATGACGCCATCCTCGATCCGGAGGATCCTGTCAGCGGCCCGAGAGACAGAGGGATCATGGGTCACCATCAGGATCGTCTTCACCATCTCCTTGTTCACCTTCTTAAGGTACTCAACCACGATCCGGGCGTTCGCCGTATCCAGCTCCCCCGTTGGCTCGTCCGCGAGGATCACGGGGGGGTCGTTCGCAAGGGCAGCCGCCAAGGCGACCCTCTGCTGCTCTCCTCCACTCAGCTCCCCTGGCTTGTGGTGCCTCCTGGGCACCAGGCTCACGATCTTGAGCAGCTCGTCGACCCGCGCCTCTCGCTCCGCCTTAGGCTTCCCGAAGGCGACCATGGGCAGCTCGATGTTCTCCTCGGCGGTCAGCGTGGGGATCAGGTTCATCGTCTGGAAGACGTGCCCCACAGTGTTCCTCCTGTACTCCACAAGCTGCTGAGCGCTCATCTTCGTCAGCTCCTTGTCGAAGACCCTGACGCTCCCCGCCGAGGCCTTGTCCAGGCCGCCTATGATATTAAGCAGCGTCGTCTTCCCTGATCCGGACGGCCCTATGAGGGCCACCATCTCACCGGTCTTAATTGTGAGGTTGAGCCCCCTCAGGGCCTGAACCTCAAGGGAGCCCAAGGAGTATATCTTCACAAGGTCAGTCACAATTATCGTCAACACATTCCACCTCCACGATCACTTCTCATTCGTGGGTCCTCCACGTCGGGTTGTTCGAGGCGTTCCTCACCGCCAGAACGATGGGCAGCACTGTGGAGACCACAAGCAGGCCAATGATGGCCGTTATGGTCAGCTGCGCCCAAAGGGGAAACACAGTGTGATGTACAAGCAGAGAGGGGATCGTGACGTTGTACACCTCTGTCTCTCCCCACATCATCACGAAGCCGACGCCCGTGCCCACAACGACCGCAAACAGGACCATGCCCAGGCTCTCCACGAGCAGCGTGGTGGTCAGCTGGGCGTTGGAGAAGCCCCTGATCGCCATCACGGTGATCTCCTTCCAGCGGCTCCTGATGGTCGTGAATATCACGATGGCGACGCCGAGAGACGAGACCAAGGCAGCGAAGTAAACGCCCATCTGTCCGACCTTCATGCTGCCCGTGAGGATGACGTTCTTGTTGGATGCACTCACGACCTCGGCAGCGACGTCAACCCTCTCTATGTTGGGATCTACGCTCTCGAGTAAACTCTTCATGCCCTTCGTGTCGGCGCCCTCTTCGAACTTCACGAGTATGCGCGCTGAGTCCATGTATGTCTCCTTGATGTAGAAGCTCTTCGAGATGTAGAGCGTCGGATCCTGGGGCGTCCACGCGGGCCCGGCTTCCCGACCGAAGAAACCGACGGTCCCGAAGCTCTTCACGAAGTTGCCCACCTTGATGAGCCAGGGCGTGCCCAACGGGACGTCCATAATCTCCGCTACACCGCGTTCGAGCAGTCCGTATGTCTCTGACTCGTTCATCTTGTCCAGGGCGCCTTGAGGCCAGAGCCAGCCCTCCTCGAGATACGCTATCTCCTTGAACTCAAGGGGGTCTATCATCCGAACCGGGATGTCACCGAGGTAGGAGGGGGCATCGAGCCAGATCTCGACGGTGGCCCCTGCCACACCCTCGACCTCAACAACCCTATCCCTGATAGACTCGGCATTATCCATCGAGAAAAGCCAGACCGACGCGTCGGCGCCGATCATCAGCCTCGTCAATCGTTCATTGTACTCATAGGTGCTCGCCATACCGCCGATCACCGAGACCCCGTATCCCAGGATCAACGCCGCTAGAAACGTGGACGCCACCGTCCTCTTGATGTTCCGTCGGGCGCTGATGGTGGAGAAAATCGCGATGTCACCCGCAAGACGGCCGGACAGCCCCCCCAGGGCGTTGTGGAACCAGGGGAAGTACCTGATGAACAGAGTAGTGAGCCCCCAGAACAGCAGTATCGGAGCTATGTAACTGAGAAGATAATCGGTCCCCCACCAAGTGGCGTACAGTATGCTCACGATGAAGTTCGGGTCCGAGGGCCTGAAATGTTCGACGGTCAGATGCATGGCAAGCATCGCCACCCTGTAGATGCCCAAGCTGAGAGCGAGCACCGGCTCGTGCCATGAACCGCTTTCTGACTCCTCCTCGCTCTGGTATTCCCTGAGCGCGTCCACTATGTTCAACTCCAGAGCCTTCCGGGAAGGACTGTAGACAGCAACGATCGCCAGCGTACAGCTGAAGCCTATGGACGCGATCAACGTGACCGGCGACATGGAGAACAGCACCTGAATGAAGTTAAACGAAGGCATGACTAGGGGCAAGATGAATGCTCCGAGTAAAATACCGGATACACCGGCGACCAGCCCAACGATGAGGGCTTCAAAAAGGAATATGTAGAAGACCTGCCTGTGGGTCAAGCCCCTCGTGAACAGGAGCGCTATCTCCCGACGTCGCAGGCTCATGGAGATCTCCGATACAGTCATGCCCAGGTACCAGGCGGTGAAGAAGACGGGCAGGGCCACGAGGATGGTGTTCGTCCTCTGTTGGCCTGAGAGGACCTTGATGGACTCGAGGATGCTTCCCAGGTAGTTCACTGGCACGTACTGGAGGCTAGCGCCCAGGTTGTTGATCACGCCCCAGACGTTTTCTACGTTGTTGATGGAGTCCTCTATGCTCCACGCGTTGAGCAGGGCCTCCCGGTCCAGGGTGATGACGTTCTCTGCCATGATCACCCTAGTGTGTCTTCTCCAGCTGCTGTATATCTCGTTCATCCAGTCGAGGAACGTGTCCTCCCTGAGGAAGATGAGCCGATGTGGAGGCCTCCTACCGATCTCACCCGTGCCGGTAAGGACCGACCTGAGGAACGTGGCGTACTGCCCCATGGCGACGGAGAAGAGCCTCGTGTCCACCTCGACAAAGTCCCCCACCCCCATCTCCTTGTAGAGCCTCCTAAACAGCACAGCAGACCCGGGGTTGTATGTGTTGACGGAGAGAGTGACGGTGTCACCGACGGTGAAGAAAGTGGCGTTCAAGGAGCCCCTCTCCACGTATATCTTGCCGTACTCCAGCTCATCGAGGCCAATGAAGCCTTTCATCAGGGTCGAGTTGGGGTTGATGGCGACGAAGGTGTAGGGCATCGAGCCGTTGACACCGGAGATATTGACTTCCATGCCCTCACCGGGTCCTATCTGCTCGCTCCTGAACAGGTATTCGACACTTTTGACGTAGTCGACCCGGGCTAGCACATCATTCACCTCTTTGAGGGCCGTCGCCGTCAGGTCCCGGTTCTCGGCCGAGGAGACGATGTCGATGTCGGTAACGTCAAGCGCCTCGTTCAGTATGGACGCTCCAACCGCATCTGCGGCCTGCATGATGCCCGAGAAGAGGGTGGCTGCCAACGCCACACTCAGGAAAAGGACAAGGAAGATCGATCTCCCTCGCACGAGGCGTTTAAGGGCGTAACGGAACATACCAAGATAACTCTGCTGAAAGGGGATGTTAAAAGATTTATCACTCGGCCGGTCTCGCAGCCATCCGAGGGCTGGATTTTTCTTTTATGAGGGTCTTTCGCACCTCACATGAAGGTTTATAAAACGGTAGCAAGCTTCACAGTGATTGATATGTTTCTGGACATAGGACAGCTGTTGCAGAACAACAGCGACATCGGCATGATCATTCAGACCCTCTTCAGCCTCAGCTTCATCATATACCTCTTCTACGCGCAGCGCATCCAAGCGATGACGATGCTCAGGCAGATAGAGGGTACCCTGAGGAAGGTGAAGAACATCAGGGACGAGGGGCGAAAAGTCTCCATCGAGACGGTTAAGGAGATCGGAAAGCCAGTCAACGACCCCACACCGGATGTCGACAGGCTGATCGAGTCATTCATAATAGGTCCGGTGAGCCTCGACCCGGCTGGAATCGTGGGCAAGCTCGACCAGTTGTTGAACGTCAGGGACGACACATTCCTGGAAGACGTCAGGATAATCGCGCCCCAGGCCACGGAGGTTGAGGCCCACAACATCGAGAACCTCATCGAGGCGGCCTCAGCCCTCAACTCCTACTACAAGGCGATCCGCCACTTCTACCTGCTGGGTAAGAAAACGATGAATATCTACGTCATCATGCAGATCCACATGATTCTTCCCATGATAATCAAGGAGATCGAGGCGACGTCCTCGGCGATACAGGCGTTCAGAAACGGCATGCCCATCGGGGACGGCGTGGGTGCGCTCGTCGCCGCCAAGCTGATGAGGGGACACGAGTGGAGGGACACGGCCAAGGAGATGGTCATGGCTGAGGTTCCTTACGAGGGACGAACCCTCATAGTCGTGAAGGCGAAGGGCCCCGGGGGCTCCGTCGGAAAGCCGGGTGACGCAATTGAGAAAATCCTGAACGAGGACACCGAGAAGAAGGTGAAGGCGGTTATCATGATAGATGCGGCGGGGAAGCTCGAGGGCGAGCCCACCGGGGGTATCGCGGAGGGCATAGGCGCCGCGATAGGGGGCGTCGGCGTCGAGAAGTACAAGATCGAGGAGTCGGTGAAGCGGCATGAAATCCCGATGTACGCAATAGCCATCAAGCAGGACATCAGCCACGTGATCGCCCCCATGGTCGAGGAACTTCACAAAGCGACGGACAAGGCGCTGGAGTCGGTGAAGCGCATAGTCATGAACCGAACGAAGGAAGGGGACTGGATCCTCGTCGCGGGCATCGGCAACACGATGGGGATAGCCCAGTAGGTGAACGGGATGACTGAACAGAACAAACAACTGCAGAGCATGAGTACGTCTTGGGTTACCCTAGCAGCGATCATGGTGCTGGGAGGCATCTCCATCTACATGCTCTGGATGGGATTCCAGTCTTATGGCTCCGAGAACCCCGAGTACGCCATGTACTATATATTCAGCGGCACGGCCGGATTCGCCGTGATAGGTTACATGTTCTTCAGGACGAAGGCGATGACCACAACCAAACCGGACGTACCGAAGGTCGACGTCGTCACCATCCTAGAGTGCCCCTCGTGCAACCTGAAGAGGGTGAGGAACTTCAAGCGGGGGGACTACATCAACAAGGACGATGAGCCCTGCACCAGATGCGAGGGAAACATGGTCATCACGGGCATCCACAGGCGCGCTGAGCCGAAGAAGAGCTAGGCCGTCGTGACCAGGCAGCCTTCCTCTGTCACTATCACCGTGTGCTCGGCCTGAGCGACCGGCGCACGGCTTCTCTCCACAAGCTGCGGGTAAGAGTAGAGGCACCTCGATCTCTGGAGCTCACGGAAGGCCTCGACTCCGTCACCCCCGGGGAATCGTTCTAACACCCAGCGGGAGGCGAATGGCATGGTCCTGTAGTTGGACTGTATAAACTTGAGCATCCGCTTCGAAGTCTCACCGTTGACCTTGCGCTTCTTGGTGAACAGATAGATGTGTCCCAATGGGCCATCCATGACGACGCCTGCCGCGTCTGGCGGGACAGTGAAAGGCTCAATGGCATAGACGTCGCCAACATTCAGCCTATGACCGTCGGGGGCGGCGACGTTGGGGATGGCCTGACCGGAGTGGACGACGTAGCGTGCCATCCTGTGGCCGGTGAGATTCCTGATCGGGTTGTAACCCCTCGACTTGATGGTCTTCTCGATCACCGCCCCGATATCGGAGGTGTTCACGCCCGCCCTCACGGAGCTGATGGCGACATCAAGTCCTGCCTGCGCGGCCTCAACCATCCCCCTGAGACGGGGTTCGAGGCAGACTGAGACCGCCGTGTCGGCAATATACCCGTCAACGTGGACCCCGATATCGATCTTGACAATGGAGCCCCCCTCGATGACCGAGACATCCCCGATAGGAGAGGTGTAGTGGGCCGCCACCTCGTTGATGTCCACGTTACAAGGGAAAGCCTGCTCACCGCCACGCTTCTTGATCTCTCTACGCACGAACTCGCAGATCTCCAGAATCGACCTGCCCACCTCGACGAGGCTCACGGCCTCTTCTCGGACCTGGGAGGCGATCTGTCCTGCTTTCATGAGGGCGTTAGACGCGTCCATCGTGTCATCTATCCGTATGTGAGTTATAACGAAAAAAGGGTTGCTAAAGGGTGGAGCCTATTTCACGATGAGGATCGGTTTAGTGCAGGAGTCCACCACTCTACGGCTCGTGCTCCCCAGTATCCAGCCCGTGATTCCGCCGATGCCTCGGCTGCCTATCACAATGAGGTCAACGTCGTCCTCCTCAGCTATCTCGACGATTGTGGCTGAGGGCCTCCCCTCCCTTAGGACGATCTCCGATTCTATGTTGGGGTGCTCTTCCTTGATCTTTCTCTGGGCATCGTTTAGAACACCCTCGTAGATCTCCTTCATCTTCTCTTGGTAGCGGGCCATGTCCTTCGCGGCTGTTACAGGTGCAGTCCCGAATCCCTCGTCTGGGAATACAGGCAGAACGACCTGATTGACGACGGCGAGCAGCTTCAGCTTCGAACCAAATTTATTGGCGATGCTTATGGCGTGTTCCAAGGCGTGTTCTGAGGGTTCCGAACCGTCCAAGGGAACCAAAATCTTTCCGTACATCTCGTCCAATTGAAGCTACGCGCATATGGTTAATAAATGTCAGCCCAGAGCCTCAGTGCCTAGTCAAAAAAACCAGTTTTCCTCAGATATCTTGACCGGTTGTCTGGAGGAGCTTCAATGGACCATACCTCTTCAGGATGAGCCCCCACTGCTCCTCGTCAAAGAATCGGCATACACCTTTACCATACGCCTTGGCAACCTCCAAAACGAACCTCGAGGCCTCCTCAATATCGATGACATGGCTTGCGCCGGTCGCACAGCCCGGCACGGCGGTCTCGGTCGTGATGGCGACTCCGACAACCGGTGCGTCCGTGGCTGTACTGGGCTGCATTATGCTGTTGATGTGGTCGATCCCAGTGCCGTAGGGGGTGATGTCCTGGGTCGTTATGGGGCAGACCCTGGATATCCGACCCGTGGTGATCTCCATGATGTCGAGGAGGTCGTCGCTTATCTTGAGAACCCAGCCCTCCTTCACCGTCGGCGTGATCGCAAAGCCTCTCCACTTCACGATGCGGTTGCCCTTTGTGGTGTCGATAGATAGGACAGCGTCCATGTTGTTGTCCACCTCCTCTCGGTTCATCACGCCGATTCCCACGGGGGACCCCATGAAGGGCACGGGATCGTGGGGGGAGATGGGCGCGTTCGGGCAGATATGGGTACCGATGACGACGTCGCCCTTCAACCTGTCGCCCTTAACCGTCATATCGGCCAACTTGAGGGCTACGGAGAGCGCCGTCACGGCTCCATCGCCGTCTGAGACAATGCCCAGCATCTCCGGTCTTGCCCCTACCCCACCGAGCCTGCCCACGACACCTAGGGTCGGGGCATTGCCACCCAGGGTCTTACCTTCTGTGCCGGGAACCCTTATCTTGACGAAGTCGGTCTGCCCTCGACGCCCCTCGATGGTCTTCACTGAGACGTCCTCCAACCCTCGAAGCCTCAGGAGCTCCGCAACCATTGAACCCGAAACCGCAGGACTGTCAAGCATCTCGTAGATCTCCAGAACCTGTTTCAACATGAGATATCATTTGTTAGATTGATTTAAGAAATGATTGAATTCTTCATCTCTTGACCATGAAAGGCCGGTACATGGAGATTACGTAAAAATGTTCAGGCAGCATCGAGACCCTTCAGGAACGCATGGTACTTGTCCTTCGCGCCAGTGACGATGTCTCTCCCATGGCTCGTGTATATAACGTCGAAGTCGTAGGTCACTAAACTGGTCAGATTCCTCTTGGCTGCCTCTGGATCGGAGCTATAGCGGGTTGGTGGTGCGCGTAGACTGCCTTCGTTCCCGAAAAAGGCGTCTCCTGAGAATAGAACGTTCCCTAGGAGGAGGCAGATGTTCCCAGCCGTGTGACCTGGGACGTGGACCACACGTATGCCACCACAGCTTGATATGACGTCTCCATCATTGAGGGACTCGTCGACCTGGACCCCGGTGGCCTTCTTGATCGCCTCGGCCTCCATCCTGTGGGCTGCCACCCTGAATCCACAGGCCTCCTTGAGCCTCTTCAGTCCACCGACGTGGTCCCTGTGGCGATGGGTCAAGATGCAGAGCTCGACGTCCTTAGGGTCCCTCCCCATCTCCTTCAGTTTGGAGAGGATGATACCTGCGGACCCGCCTGTGAGACCAGTGTCGATGAGGACAACGTCGCCTTCGTCAACGATGAACGACTTGGAGACGGTGACGAGACCCAGCATCTTGTGATGAACCGTGTGGATCATCGGCTAAAATCTCCATTTCTGGCTCTAAAAACGTAGGAGAACAACACGGCGACCCTCAGTGAAATCTAACATGGGATGACCTTTAACGATTTCGAGGCCCAGCTGGAATATGGGCCAGTTCACCACGCAATATAGTGAAAAAGGGAAGAGAATCCCATCATCTGAAGGGTCTATTGAGCCTTGACGATTATCGCGAACCCTTCGCGGTCGTACCTTCTTATCACTAGTCCCCTGCGGTTCTGCTCCCTGTACTCGCCGCCCTTCCCGGCTCGAATGTCTTCGGCCGCTTTCAGGACCCTCTCTAGGATCTCCTTGTCGACGTAGGTCTCGTTGTGACTCGGCATTAGCCAGTCGTAATGGGAGTAGAGTGAGACCATCTTCCTGTAGCTCTCGATGAAGTTGTCCAGGTCGGTGGTGGGGCCGTAGACGTAGAGGGGCGCGTTGTAGAAGATGTCGCCGGTCCAGAAGAGGCGGTCAGCCCGGTCGAGGATGCAGATGGAATCGGGGCTGTGGCCCGGCGTGTGATAGACCTCCAGCGTCTTTCCGCCGAGTTTGATAGTGTCACCGTCCTTCAGCCACCGGGTTACCTTGAAGGGAGGAATTTTGTAGCTCTCCGGGGTCAAACCTTCAGGCAGGGGCTTCCAGACCATCCCCTCACCCAGGGAACCTTTCATGCTCCCCGCTGGGCGGTCCTTGGTGGCGTTCTCCCGTGCGAAGGGATGATCGAAGACGGACACATCGTCGAACTCGCTGTTCTGGCCGATGTGGTCAACGTGGGTGTGGGTTATGACGACCTTGATCGGGAGGTCTGTGAGCTCCTCGACAAGGCCTTTGATGTTCCCCATCCCGTAGCCCGTGTCGATGAGGGCAGCCTTCTCCTCTCCCAGGACCAGATAGGAGATAACCTCCTGGAACTGACCGGGCTCGTAGAGGGCGTAGACGCCCGGCTTCACCTCGTATACCTCGAACCATGGATGGTTCGTCTCAACCTTCTTGAAACGCTCCCAGGACTTTCTGGGGAGGACGTCATACCACTTCTTGGGCACGATGAGGTCCTCGTCCTTGTTCGATCTTGACATTTCAGCGGTTAAACTTGCGTCTTCCCTCATATACTTTGTTGAGGACGGTCGACTAACGTTATCAAGATCGGGTTAGATGCATAGAACACGCAGGTATTCTGTCACCTTCGTGTACCCTTTCTCATCCGGCGATTAATGTTAAATTGGCTATACTCCCCTGTTATCTGATCTAGATGGAGTGTGACATCCTCGTCATAGGGGCAGGGGCGCTGGGCATCAGCTCCGCCCTCCACATCAAGGAGGCAAACCCAGACAAGAGAGTCGTCATCGTCGACATGTACGGGGGCCCGGGTCAGGGGAACAGCGCGAAGAGCGAGGGGGCCTTCAGGAACCTCTTCACGTCGGAGACCAACTTCCTTCTCGCCGACTCCACCATCGACTACATGGGGCACCTCCAATCCGAGCTTGGACGCGACATCAAGCTCGCGAAGATAGGCTACCTCTGGCTCTTCAGCGAAGCACAGTTCAGCGGCCAGAGGGCGGCCTTCGATAAGATGGAGGCGCTGGGGGCCGAGATCGAGATACTGGGGAAGGAGGACCTGGAGAGGAAGATACCTGACCTCGTGACGAGCTTCGAAGGGGACGAGGATGCTGAGCTGCTGGGGCTCAACCCAGTCGACGTGGGCGTTCACGGCTTCAAGTGCGGCGGCGTCGACGCTGACGCCCTCGTCAAGGCCCTCGAGAAGGAGTTCTTAAAGATCGGCGGGGAGATCCAGTACAACACCGAGGTGAAGCGGCTCATTCTGAAGCCCGAGGAGGAGCTGGATCTCCCGGGTGAACCCTTCGTTTGGCAGAACAGCAGGTTCGTGGGAGCTGAGACCAGCAGGGGCCCGATTGAGGCAGGCACGACCGTGGTAGCGGCGGGCGTCTGGGCGGGGAAGCTCCTGGACCCGATAGGGTTCGACTCGATGATGCGTCCGAAGAAGAGGCAGCTCTTCTCGTTCAAGGATCCCAAGCTCAAGGGACTCATGGAGCTCAAAGATCTCAACGAGTACGCCGCCCTCCCCCTCACCGTGCTCCCCAAGTCGGGTGTCTACCTGAAGGCAGAGGTCACGGAGGGGAGTATCTGGCTAGGATGCGCTGACAATATAGGTCGGGGATTCGGGCTCGACGACGATCCCCAGCCAGAGGAGGGCTACTACACCGACAATGTCTACCACGTCGTCGTCAAGTACTTCCCATGCTTCGAAGACGTAAGGCCTGTCAATATGTGGGCGGGCCAGTACGCAATCAACAGCTACGACGGCATACCTGTCGTGGCGCCCGCTCCGGGCATGATTTACGTCGGGGCGGCGAGTGGGAGCGGGATAATGAAGTGCGACGCCCTGGGAAGGATCGCTGCTGCCCTCTACGTCGGTGAGAAGGAGGCGACCCTCTACGGCGACCGCCGTTTCAGGGTGGCAGACCTCGGCATTGGCACCCGTAACGTGGTGAGGGAGAGCCTAGTTATCTAGGTCTCCCTGTTTTTCAGGCCCCTTATCACGCCCTCCATCATATTGTAGACGGCCTTGAGCGACCTCTTGTCGGGGTCCCTTCTCACGGGATAGGAGGCGACTCCGAACGCGACGGCCTGGGGGTGCTCGAACATCATCTCGAGAGCGTTCCCGAGCTCAATGCTCGTGGGGCCGTCGGCGACGGTGAGGCCGTGGCCCGGCACCTCCACTGGGTCGAGGATGTCCATGTCGACGTGGATGTAGATTTGGTCCGTGAGGACGCCCAGCCGCTCCATTTCCAAGTCGATCCCTGTGGAGAGGTTCCGCACTTGGTCGACGGTGATGTGCTCGATGTCGGTCCGGTCAAGAATGTCCTGCTCCAACGGGTCAACGTCCCTGACGCCCACCATGGTAACGTAGCGGGTGGGGAGGGGCGGGTCGAGGCCGCAGGTCATCCTGAGGCGGTGGAGGCACATGCCGGTGGAGACCGCCACAGGCATTCCACCCAGCATGCCACTCAGCGTCGTCTCGGGGGTGTTGATGTCACCGTGGGCGTCGATCCAGACAAGGCCGACCTTGAGCGGCCTAGAGCCCGGGCCGGAGTGCTGTACGCCCCCGAGCATCCCCATCAGGCATGAGCAGTTCGCCAGCAGCCCTATGGGGAAGAGCCCCCGCCGCCTCTGATCGGCAACGATCTCAGTCAGATGCTTCGACGCCAGGCCGATCCTGTGCCATGCGCCGTACTGCTTGTCCTCCGCCTCGGTCAGGAGGGCGGATCTCGAGTCCTTCACGACACATCCTAGGCCCTCAAGGAGCTCGTGGAGGCCCCCCTGCTCCATGGCGTCGGGACCCGGGGACATCTCAGCGCCCCTAGACCCAGAGACCGGAAGCTTGGCTATCCCTATCTCAAGTTTACCATTTTCCATAATATTCACCTTAGTAGAACCTCGGGTTGTTTAAATGATGGGTGGGTCCGGAAGCCTTATCCATTTTTAAATCCGGCGGAGCCGTAGGATACTGAGCTCGATGAACGTTGAGAAGATCAGGGAACGATTCCCGATAACCAAGGACACCGTCTACATGAACGTCGCCAACCACGGGCCTCCCTCGCTGCCCGTCCAGGACGCCATCAGGGGTTTCCTGGACGACTGGGGCGCCCTCAGCAGGCACGGCGACAGGCGCGTGCTTGAGGCCTGCGAGAGCTTCGCCCACCTCATCGGCGCAAGCCCTGATGAGGTCTGCGCCCAGCCGAACACCTCTATGGGGCTTACGGCCGTCGCGGAGACATTGAAGTGGGAGAGGGGAATGAACGTCGTCACTGACGACCTGGAAAATCCTGCCAACCTGTTCCCCTGGATGGCCCAGAGGAGGAAGGGAGTCGAGTTGCGGATCGTGAAAGGGGTGGACGGAGCAGTCGAGCTCGACGACATCAAGGAGAGCGTCGATGACGACACTCAGGCCATCGCCATCTCCCACGTCCAGTGGCTGACCGGTGCCAAGAGTGACCTGAGGGCGCTATCAGGGATTGCTCACGAGCACGGGGCCCTCCTCGTCGTCGATGGCATCCAAGCCGCCGGATCCATGGTGGTGGACGTGAAGAGGGACGACGTCGACTTCTATGCCTGCGGGAGCTACAAGTGGCTCCTTGGCCCCTCGGGCGCAGGCTTCCTCTACGTGAGAGATGAGCTCATCGACTCGCTGGAGCCCCCCTTCTACGGCTACAGGGGGGTCGCCAAGCACAGCCCCGATGAAGTGGAGTTCAAGGAAACAGCCAAGAAGATGGAACTGGGTGAGCCCAGCTACCTAAGCTTCGTGGGGACGAAGGCGGGGATCGACATGTTCCTCGAGCTCGGGCCAAAGAAGATCGAGACCCGGGTGCTCAAGCTCTCCGGCCTACTCCACGACGGGCTCAGGGAGAGGGGGGTAGAAGTTGTCTCCCCAGAACCAAGTGAGTTCAGATCAGGCGTCGTCAGCTTCACCGTGGAAGAGGATAGAACACTCAGGGACACCCTCGCTGCCGAAAGCTTCGTGGTCTCACTGCGCGCCGCAGGCATCAGGGTGTCTGCTGATTTCTACAACACGGAGGAAGAGGCGGAGCGACTCCTGGAGCACGTGGAAGCCTCAATAAACTGAACCAGGAAGTAGAGGACATGGTACACACGGCGAAAATAAAGGGCTCGGACTGGCACGTCTCCGTCGGCGGGCTGAGGGACGTGCAGATAGACGACGTGGACGAGCTTCTGGGGAGAGCCAGAAGGGCTTCACCGGACAGCATCTTCCAGGTCTTCGACGCCGACAAGGTGGCCGGCTGGAGGCACCTCTTCTTCGCCGCCGTGAACGCCGTGAAGTCCCACGACAGCGGCTCCGCGATCTCCAGAAACCTGGTGGTCGAGGTCATGCTCTACGCCTCCTGCAAAGATCAGATCTCACGCGCTTTCGAGGTCATGGGCGTCTCCCAAGGAAGATCCAACGTGGCTCTCCTCGTCTTAAGCGAGAGCCCGAAGGAAGCTGAAATAGCATATAAGAGGATCTCAGAGGTTCTCGGGGCGGATGACGACTCGGTTCTAGAGGTCAGCGCCGAGAAGCGGGGGCTCATCAAGAGCACTTTCGGGATCTCCAACCTGGAGCTGGAGGCCGTCGGAGGCCCCACAGAGGATGCGCTGACAAGGCTCATCATCGAGATAGGCGCCCTACTCAAGGTTCGCAGATAGTCGCGCCCTCTCCTTCTGGACGTTCAGGATGGCGTCAGGCTTGACGACCGAGATCCCTGTCGTCCTCCCGATTATCTCGATGAGTACTACCCAGTCAGGGTTCTCTAGGTCGACCCTCCTCGGGATGCCCTCGGCGACGGCGTCTATGACC
>DATLAV010000064.1:0-2349 GCA_035527235.1 Patescibacteria group bacterium
CATTCCCTAGTTGGCGAGAAAGATTCCATCCCTGAATGCCTGGAGGTAACCGCCTTCTCCCTCGACGACGGAGAGATAATGGGTGTCAGGCATGTGGAGTACCCCATCGAGGGCGTCCAGTTCCATCCCGAGTCAATCCTAACCATCGAGGGGAAGAGGATGATTACCAACTTTCTGGAGATGTGACCCCATGATCAGGGAAACCATAGGGAAGCTGGTTGAGGGGCGGAGCCTTTCATTCAAGGAGGCTGGGGAGGCCATGGGTGAGATTATGTCGGGAGTGGCAACTGACGCCCAGATAGGGTCCTTCCTCACGGCCCTCAGGATGAAGGGTGAGACCACAGACGAGATATCGGCCCTCGCCTCCTCCATGAGGGAGTACTGTCACAGGATTAAACCCAGGGTGCAGGGACGCCTCGTTGATACCTGCGGCACGGGCGGCGACAAGGTGGACACCTTCAACATAAGCACAATAGCGGCCTTCGTCACCTCGGGTGCGGGCATCAGCGTAGCCAAGCACGGGAATCGCTCGGTCACCAGCAGATGCGGTAGCGCCGACGTCCTACAGCGCCTGGGGCTCAACCTCGACGTGAACCCCGATGCAGTCAAGGACAACATCGAGAAGGTGGGCATGGGCTTCATGTTCGCTCCAGCGTTCCACCCCGCAATGAAGCACGCCATTGGCCCCAGGAAGCAGCTTGGGATCAGGACCGTCTTCAACATCCTCGGACCCCTGACCAACCCGGCCGGGGCCAACGCGCAGCTCCTAGGCGTCTACGACCCAAGACTCACCAAACCCCTAGCTCAATCCCTGGACCGCCTTGGTTGCGAGGAGGCGATGGTAGTCCACGGCATGCTTGGCCTAGACGAGATATCGACCCTTGGTACGACTCGTATCACGTGGCTCAGGGACGGTGAGGTCAAGACGGTGGAAACCCTTCCCGGGGACTTCGGCGTTGAAAAGGCGAGACTGGAGGACGTGAGGGGGACCGACCCCGAGGAGAGTGCCGAACTCACGTTCAGGATACTCAACGGGCTCTGCAAACCCCATGATCCCAAGACCGAGATCGTGCTCGCCAACGGAACTGCGGGTATAGTAGTGGCAGGGAGAGCAGACGACTTCCTCCACGGCATGGAGCTGGCCCGGGAGTCCATCGAGAGCGGAGCCGCCTACGGTAAGCTAAGGGGCCTCGTCAAGGCTTCTGGCGGAGACCTAGCCATCCTGGAGGAGCTTGAGAGCAGGCATGGGTGACTTCCTCGACATCCTGGCCAGGGACGCCGCGAGGACCATAGCCGAGGGCTACTACGAGGTCACCGGCGAAGGCGCCACATCAATAAGGAGTCTCAGTGAGGCCATCGACGGATGCAATTTAAACGCCGTCATCACGGAGATCAAGACCGCGTCTCCTTCGATGGGTGAGATCCGTACAGGGATCGACGCCGTCGAGGTCGCGACGGTTATGGAGTCCAGCGGGGCCACTGGGATCTCGGTCCTCACTGAGCCCAAGCACTTCAACGGGGACCTCCAAGCCCTACACAGGATACGGGGGACTGTAGGGATACCTGTCCTCATGAAAGACATAGTTCTAGACCCAGGGCAACTGGATTCAGCCTCCAGGATGGGAGCCGATGCCGTCCTCCTGATACAGGCCCTCTTCGACAGGGGTCACTGCCGATGCACCCTCGACGAGATGATAGGGGAGGCCCACCGCCTCGGCCTCGAGGTGCTCCTGGAGACCCATGAAAGAGACGAGTTCCTAGCCGCCCTCTCAACCGGGGCTGACCTCGTGGGAGTCAACAACAGGGACCTACGGACCCTGGATGTCGACCTGAGAGTCACTGGAAAGATCCTGGAGGAATACGACCCCTCTGAAAGAACCGTGGTCGCCGAGAGTGGGATCAAGTCACCCGAGGACCTGCGCCTCCTCAGGGACTGCGGAGCCAGGGCCTTCCTCATCGGCTCGGCGATCATGTCCTCGGACGACATAGGAGAGACCGTAAGGGGGTTCGTACGGGCTTGAGGCATAGAGTACGGGTGAAGATCTGCGGCATCACCCGGGAGGAGGACCTGAATATGGCCTCGGACCTCGGAGCGGACGCAGTCGGATTCGTCGTAGGCGTGCCCTCATCCCCGAGGAACATTCAACTGGGAAGGGCTGAGGAGCTCGTCGGAAAGGTCCCCGTCTTCATGAAGAGCGTCCTCGTGACAGTCCCCAACGGAGCCGATGAACTCGTTGAGGCATGTGAGATAGTTAGACCGGATGCCGTCCAGATCCACGGGGACGCCGTGACCGACCTGAGGCATCTCAGAAATAGGATACCAGGGACGGCCCTCATCAAGGGCCTCAG
>DATLAV010000065.1:0-2627 GCA_035527235.1 Patescibacteria group bacterium
TGTGCGGACTCGGGGGTTTCGAGTTCAAGGAGGTCTCCTACCTTGAGAAGGCCTGTGAGATGGGAAGGTTCGACTTGGGTGACGTGGAGAAAGCACGCTCAAAACGAGCTGACTGGCTGCTCCCCACACGTCCGGAATAGCTGATCTACTCGCGAGTCTCCAAATATTCCTCTTCCCACGGGTGGATTAGGATGATTCACACTGTTTATCTAAAGCTTGATTTGTTCCCTTATTCTCCCGCTGGCCTCTTGCACCATGGAGACAACCTTCTCGGAATCTGCGGTGAGGAAGTCTCCGTCCATGTACAGCACCCTTCCGTTTACCATGGTCATGGCTACATCCCGTCCCCCGGATCCGGCGTAGATCAGCGTCTCCAGGGGGTCGTACAGCGGGGTCAGGAAGGGGTTACCCCTGACCTGGACCGCCGTGATGTCAGCAATGTAGCCGGGGTCGATCTTGCCGAGGTTATCGATGCCGAGGACCTTTGCCCCCGACTCGGTGGCCATCCTGAATGCCTGACCGTGGGTGAGGGCGTCCGCCTTCATGAGGTTGATGCGCTGGAGGAGCACGGCCTGCCTCATGTCCCTGAACATGTCGAAGGAGTCGTTCTGGGGGCCGCCGTCGGTCCCGAGGGCACAGACCACCCCCCGGTTCAGTAGGTCTACGAGGGGGAGTACACCTATCGCGCAGATCTGGTTGCAGCTGGGACAGTGGACTGCTTGAGCTCCCGTCTCCTTCAGGATCTCCCTCTCCTCTTCCACGGTCCAGATGCAGTGGGCGAGGGAGGTCATTTCGTCTAGGATTCCCAGCTCCTCGGCCATGGCGACGCTCCCCGGCAGCCCCATGTCCCTCCTGACGTTCTCTATCTCCTGACTCGTCCCGGCCCAGTGGAGGTGGTATCGGGTGGAGTAGGAGTTCGCCAGCTCCTTCAACTCTACGAGGGCTTCGTTCGTGCACCCCCCAACGGTCCTCTTCCCTCCGGAGGGGCCCACCCAAGCCTGTACGAGCCCGTCGGGGTCGCGTGACCGCCAACCGTTGAGGAACTCCCTCGTCTCCCTGATCTCACGCTCCAGGTTCCCCACGTGGCCTCTGTCCAGGACGGAGAAGTCCTCAGCTCCCTTGGCGACAGCCCCCCTGAAGCCCATGTCACTCATGGCCTTTGCGATAGTGAGGGAGTGGCGTTTGGCGAAGTTCACGCTGTGCTCTACGAAGGCGGTCGTTCCGCTGGCGACGGCCTCCATTGCCGTGAGCTGGGCCAAGTTGTAGTAGAGCTCCTCGCCCTCCGCCTCCATGGCCTCAGCCGTGGGGAAGACCAGCATGTCGCACCAGTTGTGGAAGGGCAGGTCATGGCCGAGGCCCCTCATCATGGTCTCGTGGACATGGGTGTGACAGTTGATGAGGCCCGGGAGCAGGACCTTCCCGCGGCAGTCGTAGACCTCGTCGAACCTGTACTCTTTCTTCAGATCCTCCATCTTACCGACGTCGACTATGAGTCCCCCGCGCAGTACTACGGAGGTGGCCTTCTCGATCCTACTATGGTCCCTGATGACGTAATCGGCATCACTCAGCAGGGTGACTGACTCTCCCATCGGCGTATCACTCTAGACTAATCTCGAGTATGAGGTATTTGATATAGTGAAGCATCAATTAGCGTGGTCGCTTCAAACGTTGAGCCGAATCTTAGGATCGGTGACCTATAGAAAGGGCTATCCAAGGTGAGAGCGGAGTTAAGGTGAAGCCTATGGAACTTCGTGACCTGACAGGAAAAGTCGGCTACATCTCAGGTCCGGTTAACATCGGGGTGATAAGGGATGGCGAAAAGGCGGTCCTCGTGGACACCGGGTTGGACAAGAGCGCCGGAAAGGGGATAATGAGGGTCATGGACGAGGCCGACCTCGAGGTGGAGGCCATCATCAACACCCATCACCACGCAGACCACATCGGGGGCAACGCGTACATTAAGAACAGGACGGGGGCGGAGACCTACGCGCCCGAGCTTGAGGCAGCCCTCATAGAGAGCCCCATCCTGGAGCCGATGTACCTCTTCTCCGGCGCCAGCCCCCCGAAGGACCTGCGCAACAGGTTCCTACTGGCAAAGCCCTCCAAGGTGGAGCACGTGATCAGGGGGAACTGCATCTCATTCGACAAGGTCAACGTAGGAGTGGTCCCTCTGCCAGGGCACTCCCCGAACCAGATTGGAGTGGCAGCTGATGGCGTCCTATTCTGCGCGGACGCGGTCTTCTCCATGAAGGTTGTCGAGAAGTATAAACTGCCCTTCGTGCAGGACATCAAGGGGCTCAAGGAGACCCTGAACGCCCTGAGGGGGATGAAGTACAGTCACTACGTCCCGAGCCACTCCAGAGCGACAGAGGACATCAGGGGACTGGCGGAGGAGAACCTCGCCGCGATCCACGGGATCGAGGAAAGCATCCTCGGTATCCTCGAGGAGCCCAAGACGACCGAGACGGTAATCGCGGAGCTCTGCGAGGCCTCAGACCTCCAGATCGGGAGGGCTCAGCAGTACTACCTCACCCACACCCTCGTCATGGCCTACCTCGGCTCGATGCGCGAGGAAGAGAAGCTGGATACCTCTTTCAGGGAGAACCTTCTACACTGGGAGAGGAAGT
>DATLAV010000066.1:0-4693 GCA_035527235.1 Patescibacteria group bacterium
ACGAGATAGTCTGGGCCAGCGCCGTCCGGTCCGTCTGCGCCGACCACCTCCAGATCTGCAGCTTCAGGGGGTACCCCTCCCCAATGACCCAGAGCCTCATCGACAATGACGTCGACCAAGAGACCATCGACAGCCTGATGAACACCATCCTGAAGAGCACGGGCCTCTACCAGCGGTACCTGAGACTGAAGGCCAGGCTGATGGGCCTGGAGAAGCTGGCCAACTACGACATCGTCGCCCCCCTGCCCCAGGCCCCCGAGATGAAATACAACTGGAGGGAGTCCAGGGACGAGGTGGTCGCAGCCTACACCGAGTTCGACCGGCAGCTCGGCGGCTGGGCGGATGAGATGTTCGAGAAGCGCCACATAGACGGGGAGGTTAGGAAGGGGAAGAGATCCGGAGCGTTCAGCTCCACTTGGCTCGCGGGGAAGACCGCCTACATACTGCAGAGCTTCAACGGCTTCGTGGGGAACGTCCGCACCCAAGCCCACGAGATGGGCCACGCCATCCACGCCCACCTGGGCTCCAGGGCCCAGAAGCCCAGCAACTACAAGATAGGGAGCTGCATAGCCGAGTGCGGCAGCAACTTCGGGGAGCTCCTCCTCAACGAGAGGCTGCTCTCCAAGGCGACCACGAAGGAGGAGAAGCAGGCCTTCCTGGCCACCGTGCTGGACAGTTTCGGCATGAGCGCCTTCCAGGTCTCGGCCAGGGTCTTCTTCGAGCAGAGCATGTACGACGCCATCGAAGAGGGCAGGTTCCTAGACGGGGAGACCGTCGCCGACCTCTGGACCGCGGCCCGGGACAAGATCTACGGGGACGCAGTGGACTGGCTGGATGTGATGAAGTGGGAGTGGACCATGAAGGTGCACTACTACATGCCCAACCGCCGCTTCTACAACTACCCCTACGTCTTCGCCAAGCTCTTCGTCTTCGCCCTCTACCGCCTCTACAAGGAGCAGGGCATAGAGTTCGCCCCCAAGCTGAAGGGCCTGCTGGCCGCGGGCTCCAGCAAGTCGCCGTGGCAGCTCGGCAAGGAGCTGGGGTTCGACATCAGGACGGAGGAGTTCTGGATGAAGGGCATGAGACAGGTCGAGGAGTTTATCGATACGCTCGAGGAGACCCTCTAACCGGCTGAGATGCTGACGACCCCCTGAAACCTCCCGACCCCCTTTTTAGAAAAAAAATTCTTCCACAGCACATCCCAGGAACGCTGAGAAACACTGAGCGGTAATCCTTTTTTTGATGAAACTGTCCCTCGCGCGCGCAGCTGATGACATCCGACCTTACGATGGACGGGGGAAGATGAATCAGAATAATCTTGAGCTGATCTTGGAGGTTAGAAAGGAGAATTATCGGTTATGGATGGAGCTGAATTCTTGGGGGTCCTTTCCCAATCCGAGGAATCTGATGCACGAGTTTTTGATCTTCAAGGGTTGGAGATCGTGGCTCATGACGATGCCATTATCCGGGTCGTCCCCGACAAGCTGGAATCCCAAGGACTCGTAGAACTTCACGAGGTGACGCCCCTTATCGTCCACCTCCTCGGTGAAGAGCTCTACGCTGCTGTATCCCGTGTCGTAGCAGTATACGAGGGCGAGGGTCGCAAGGATTGAGCCTATACCCTTTCCCTCGACCCGTGTGGCGATGGAGTCTATGAAGAATTTAATCACGTCCGCCTCCTCCGTGTAACCGTATAGGAAGGCTGTAGGCTCACCGTCGCAGGTCAGAGTGAAAAGGAGGAAGCCCCCTTTTTCACATCGCTCTGTGAGCTCTACCAAGGTATACTGGAGCTCGGGCCTGAACTTTTCGTGGTCTATCTGCTCCACCACCTCTGTCAGCTCCTCGCTCATTCGAACGTGGACGCCTAACCTGCAGCTCTTCTTCAAGGCATCTCCAAGCTTCTTCTCAGCAGCATTCAAGGCGTCTTCGAGGTAGGGCACTAGATCCTCCATCGCGTTTTCCCTCTACTTGTTACCGTACCGTCTCAGGGCGGCGTCAATTAGCTGTTTTATCATCTCGCTGTAGCTCATTCCCGAGGCGATAGCCATCATGGGGTAGAAGCTGTATTCGTCCTCCTCCTCTACGGCGTCTATGCCCGGTAACGGGTTTGCTTCAAGGAAGTAGAGCTCTCCTTTGTCATCCATCCGCCAGTCGAACCGTGTCCAGTCCTTGATGTCTAGTGCTACGAAGGCCTTTCTGGACTCCATCTCCAGCCTCTGCCTGAGATCCTCAGGTATCTTCGCAGGGCATACGTAATGATCCGAATGATCGAAGATGGTCTTCGCCTTCTGCCCTAGAACGTTCCCCAGCCCCTCCGGGAACCTTGAGAAATCGACCTCGAGCACGGAGAGGAACGTGGGCTCCTCCCCCGGGCCGTAATTACCGAGGAGGCCGGTGGTGAACTCCCTGCCATCGATGTACCTCTCCCCGAGTATCGGTTGCTTGTAGGTCTCCAGCATCTCCCCGAGCTTCTTCCTTAGGGCTGCCTCGTCGAAGACCACGTTGTCCCAGTTGATGCCCATGCTGGAGCCCTCGTGGCTTGGCTTCAGGATCAGGGGCAGTACCAAGTTCGACCTCAGCGGGTCGTCGGCTGACGTGAAGACTTGGAAGGGCGCCGTCTGGACTCCATTGTACTCCAAGATCATCTTGGTGGTGGGCTTTTCAAGGCAGATCGCCAAGGACAAGATGCCGGAGCCCACGTAGGGGATTCCGAGCATCTCGCAGAATGCCGGAATTTGGGACTCCCTGCTCTCACCTCTGATCCCCTCCGCCCTGTTGAGCACCAGGTCAGGCCTCAGCCTTCTGAGGCTGTCGTAAGCGGTCTCGTCGCCCTCGATGAAAAGGTACTCATGGCCGGCGTACTCGATGCCCTTCTTCACCTTCTCGATGGTGTCAGGAGGGTCATACTCGACCTGGAACTCGTCCTCCTCGTGGCGGGTGTTGCAGCAGAAGGCCACCCTCAATCGTTTAGGGGAGATCTGAAAGCACCTCCTTGTATATGCTCATCGCCTTCTCATTTATATGACGGGGCATGGTGATGCTCTCGTGGAGGCCGAAGAACGTCTTGTACAGCTCGTCCTCCCTGCCTCTGGCCTCGTCGAGGAAGCGCCTCTCGAACTCCTGGACCAGGTCGCTCCTGTCACCGTTCTTCCAGGCGAGGTAGAAGCCGAACAGCTGCTCGTCACGACCCCTCCCCGTAAGGGCGTATGTGTTGACGCTGGAGCCTCCGAAGAGGCTGTAGTATTCCCTGCACTCCTTCGTGAGCATGTTCCGTGTGAGCCCGACAGTCGCAGGGTCGAAGCCGGAGGCCTTTATGAGGAGGTACATCTTGCTGCAGACGGAGCAGTCGAGGCACCAGCGGTGGTCCTTCCCAGCGTCCGTCTCCACGAAGCAGGACATGTGGTACTTCGCCACCTCAGGGTAGCGCTTGTAGAGGGCGTAGACGACGGCGATGTCGTTCAGGGGCTCGATGACGCTCATGTAGCGGACTCCTCCTCCCGTCATCTGCCTAGTCATAGAGTCGATCTGCTTAGTCCAGATGTGGCTCTGGTCGTAGGCCGGGTAGCAGATGAAGCCCTCCCTGTCGTGGTAGTACTCGGCACAGCTCTGCTCGTTCCCTAGAAGGATGTACCGGGCCCCGTACTTATGGGCGACGGGGAGGATCATCAGGGCGTACTCCGTTGATTGAAGGCCCCAGCCAATCTCAGTTTTTCCCAGCCCCAGCATGATGCCGTCCCTCAGCTTGCCTGCCGAGTGGAGTATCTTGTTGAGCTTGACCCCGAACTCCTTGTGGAACGCCTCGGCGAGGACCATCTTATGCTTCTCCTCGTAGGTGAGGAGGGGCTCCACGACATAGCAGAGCTGGGGGTCCATCCCTATCTCCCTGCAGACGGCCCAGGTGAGGAGGCTGTCCTTCCCGAAGCTGATGCTGACTACAGAGGAGTCCTCACGGGTCTCCTCAACGTAGTTGGGGAACTTGATCTCTTGATCCTTGAAGGAGACTGTCATGTTCATGGTGCTCTTCAGCAGCTCGGCGGTCGAAGTTCCATCAACATCTGCGCAGCTTGGGAGGTCCATGACCATATTCTGAAAAAAAAAGGTCTGGAAGTAGGGGGGAGCAGTGTCGTAGACTATCTCCCCAGTCTTGAAGGTCAACGGTAGATGAATGGTCTCAGCGTAGACAAGGTTATCGAAGAGAACGTCACGGGCTTCTTGGGGATATTCCTTCCAGATGTTATCTGGATATTCGATGTTATATTTTGATCCCTGAAGTCGGATTTCTACGCCGCTTTCAGTCTGCCTGGCCTTAATGGCTAGACTTTTCACTTGATCCTTACCTTTGGATCTGTTATCCGAAACGCGTAAATAAAAGAGTTATTCAAATAGTTTACTGTGTGGATTTTAGAGTTTGTTAATAGGTATATTAAAAGATGAATTAAAAAAATATGGAATTGGGGACACGATATTTACACGTTCACGTAATCTAGAAAAATTGCTAGATTTGAGTAAAATTTACCTGAAGTTCGAGGGCGGAAATCCCACGGGAACTATGAAAGACAGAGCCTCATACGCCTGCATTAAGCTCGCTGTCGAACAGGGATTTAATAAACTAGTTATCGCTTCATGTGGTAACTTCGGGGCCTCCTTCGTCCACCTGGCCAGGGAGTTCGGTGTGGAGGTGCATGTCTACATT
>DATLAV010000067.1:0-2747 GCA_035527235.1 Patescibacteria group bacterium
GCGAGATAGTCTACAGGAACGAGATGAAGCCGGGGCAGCTCAAGAAGGCGATAGAGGACGAGGTGTACCCAACCAAGGACATGCACGTCATCTACTGTGGAGAGGTACAAGGCGTCTACGCGGCGGAGAACGCCAAGGAGAAGCTTGCATAGGTGAACGAGATGAAGATACTCGTGGTCTATGATTCACGGACGGGGAACACGGAGAAGATGGCTCACGCCGTCGCCGATGGCGTGAGGGGAGCCGGGTTGGAGCCCGTCGTGAGGAAGGTGGATGAGGCAAACGTGGACGAGCTTCTACAGGTCCAGGGCCTCATTCTGGGGTCGCCGGTCTACTATGGTTTACCCACGGCGAAGATCAAGGCGTTCATCGACGAGTCCGTCAAGTTCCACGGCAAGCTGGAAGGCATGGTCGGTGGCGCCTTCTGCAGCGCGGGGGGAACCCACACGGGCTCCGAGACAACGATCATGGCGCTGCTGGAGGCCCTCATGGTCCACGGCATGGTCGTGCAGGGGACGCCAACCAAGAACCATTACGGCGCCGCGTCGGTGGGAGCCCCAGACGACGACGATGTCGAGGTCTGCAACAGGATGGGCGAGAGACTCGCCAAACTGGTGAAGAAGCTCAACTCGTAGAATCTCTAAGAATCCTTTTTCTTATTACAGTAACAATACATTCGGTACTTGATGTCGTCAAACTATAGAGACCGGCTCCTCGATGATCTGGAGGCAGACGTCAAAGGCCTCGTGGAGCTTTGCTCCAGCCTAGTGAAGATACCCAGCGACAACCCGCCAGGAGACACATCTAAACTAGCCTCGTTTATCCAGGGCTACCTCGAAAGCCTCGGCGTCGCCGTCGAGACCTACGAGCCAGTGGAGGGGGTGGTTAACGTCGTTTCATCGATCGGGGAGGGAAACCCCCACCTAATACTCAACGGCCACCTAGACCAGTTCCCAGGCGACGTTGGGGGGGAGTGGAGCCGCAGCCCCTACTCGGGGGAGGTTTCAGGCGGCGAGCTACACGGCCGCGGAAGCGGCGACATGAAGGGCGGTCTGGCGTCGCTCCTCCACTGCTTCAGCAAGCTGAGCGCCCTCAGTCTACCTGGTAAGGTTACTTTCACAGGCACATCCGACGAGGAGACGGGGGCAGATGGGGCGCCAAGTGGCTCCTCGACAACGTGGAAGGCCTCCGCGGAGACGCGGTCCTGAACGGGGAGCCTTCGGGCCTCACGGTGAGGATTGGGGAGAAAGGCAGAGTGCCTCTGATCCTGCGGGCCAGGGGCCAGGCGGCCCACGGGAGCTTCGCCGGGTACGTCGGCGAGAACGCCATCATGAAGATGGTTAAGGCGCTGCCCAGAGTGGAGGCGCTTCAAGGCACGCCCGCGCCCCTGGACGCCGAGGCTCTGAGCCTCACCGAGGAGGTGATGAAGGGATACAAGGAGCAGTACGACCACGAGTCATCCACGATGGCGGACGTGCTCAAGCACGTGACCGTGAATGTAGGGGTGATCCGAGGCGGCGCCAAGGACAACATCGTGCCTGCACTGTGCGAGGCAGAGGTGGACGTCAGGCTGCCCCTCGGGATCAGCCCCGAGGAGATAAGGAGCAGGGTAGAGGAGGAGGTCCGCCGAGTCGACCAGAGCATGGAGGTGGAGTGGGGCCGCCACACATCGGTGCTCACAGGGTCCACCTACACGCCGCCCGAGGCAAGGATCGTGAGGCTACTCCAGGCGAACCACGCCGAGATCACGGGCAGGGAGCCCTACATTAGCTTCACCTCCGGGGGCACCGACTGCCGGTTCTGGAGGCTTCTGGGGGTCCCGGCAGTCTCGTATGGCCCCAAGGTCTACGGGATGGGCGGGGTGGACGAGCACATCACCCTGGAGGATCTGGCGACCACAGCCAAGGTCCACATGGAGACGATCATCGGCTTCCTCACTGGACGAGGGTGAAGTTATTTAGAGACCCAGCCACATTTGGGTCTGATGAAGATCACCTACAAGCCTGCGGAGGAGCTGATCATTCTCGAGATGGTTGAGTACACGCTCAATAAGCTGGCGGAGACAAGCGCCCTCATCCAGGACGCCGGTAGGCCTATAGTGCTCAACTGGGCTGAGGGTATAGTTTTCCATCATATGCCTCTCCCCTTCAACACGAAGGAGCTGCTCAAGGAGCGGCAGCAGGGCCGCATCTACTGGGCAAGCGTCATCTATGCCCCGCTGCCCGAGTACAGGCAGACGCTGAAGATAGGCCCCAGGGACATACCTATCGTCACCACGCCTAACCCGCTGCTGATACAGGTCGCGAAATGGATCAAGAAGCAGATGAGCTGCCAGAGGAGTCACCGGCTCTAGACTCGTCCCTCATTATCCCGACGTAGTCCACTCCTTTTATGTGTAGGCTCTTCTCGGGCACGAGCCCCCTCGGCTTATAGATCATGAACACGATGAGGAAGGCGCCGAGGATCATGTCTTCGAAGATGTCGATGAGCTTTATCCACTTGGAGTCGATCAGTAAGACCCCGACCCCCTGCTTCATGACGTTGAGGGCCTTGAGTAATGCGACGCACAGCAGTGTCCCCAGGTAGCTTCCCGTGTTGTTGCCCAAGCCTCCCACGGTTATCATGAGCCAAGGCCAGAACGTGTAGGTCACCCTGTCGTACATGACGTGCTGTACGTAGCTGTAGTAGTAGCTCACGAGGACTCCGCTCACGGCCATGATGCCGCTGCCGAACATCATTATCTGGCG
>DATLAV010000068.1:0-11251 GCA_035527235.1 Patescibacteria group bacterium
CTCCTACTTCAACGGGGCGGCGGCCCGCTACGCCTTCGAGACCAACGGGATAGAAATCCCCCTGACCTCCGGCGGGAGTCCCGACTACGACATAGTCATCCCCAAGTTAATCATGCTCGTGCTGCCGACGGTCATCGGCGCTGTCTACCTCTCCGCGGTCATAGCAGCCTCCCAGTCGACGGCGGACGCGGTCATCCTGATGGCGAGCTTCGGCGTGGCCAGGGACATCTACCAGAAGCTGATCAACCCCGACGTTGACGATGAAAAGATCCTCCAGCTCAGCAAGATCGCCACGGCGGGGGTGACCTTCGCCGGCCTCGTCCTCGCCTACTTCAGGCCTAAGGCGATCCTGGACCTGGCTATGATCTCCTGGGCCTGCCTCTCGGCAGCGATAATGGCGCCCTTCCTCTATGGCATCTTCTGGAAGAAGGCGACGAGCACGGCGGCGGCGTTCGTCTCCGTCACCGCCTTCCTGTTGGCTGTGGCCTGGGGGCCCTGGTTTCTTAACAGGCCATACGGGATGCACGAGTTCCTGGTGAGCCAGATCTACGCCTGGGTCGCCTTCCCCATAGTCAACTACGTTGCCAGGTCCAGGGGCTCGGGTGCGATAGACGAGGGGCTGGTCGAAAGGCTCTGGAACTCGCTGTGACCCTGGAGCTCAGATCGGCACCACGGAGTTCACGTAACCCGGTGCGACCGGGCTATTCCTCGCGAGGTAGTCGACGAGGACGTCGACGGCCCGCCCGTTCAGGTTCTCCCTCTCCCTGCCGAACTTCGATGGCACTCCCTGGGTGGTCAGGAAGCACGCCCTGTACGTACGCCTCTTATCGAGCCTCTTACCACCCACGTAAAGTTCCTGTATGCGCCTGCCCTCTGGGCTCTCCACCTTGAAGTAGACGTTGATGCCTGAGCACCTCTTTACGTAGCCCCCCATCTGACTGTACGGGTTCCGTGAGAAGGTGTGTTCCAGGTTCTCCTCCATCATGAGTAGCAGTTCCTCACCTGTCAGCTTGCAGACGGAGACCGACGGATTTGTGGGGATAATGTTCCAGGCGTCGCTGAGCCTGATCGGTCCGGAGGTGACAGGGGCGCCGTACCGCCAGCCGTTGGAGAAGCCGACCTCGGCGCCGGTGTACTCCATGATCGAGTCCAGGAGCAGGTTGTCCATCGTCGACTCAAGAACCCGGCTCCTGTTCAGCGCCGTCTTGGTGACGCCCACAAGGCCATCGAGTTTGTCCCTGTGGGATCTGAGGGTCCTGTCCACCATGTCCTCGACGCCGGGGTCAGGCTCGACGGACTCCTCCACGGTGATGAGATCGTGGCGGAATCCCTCGACCCCCCGGTCCGAAATCTTGAGGTCGAGCCTGCCGATGAAGGAGCCGTGGCAGCCCGACTGGATGACGATAGCCCCGTTCACGTTGACTGCCTCGTAGACCCTGTTGTGGGTGTGGCCACTGAGGAGCACGTCGATGCCGTCGACCTCAGATGCGAGCTGAAGCTCCTGGGGGTAGCCGAGGTGGGAGAGGACGACGACGAGGTCCACCCTCTCCTCTCCGCGCAGCTCCTCGATATACCCAGGCAACTCCTCCCTGCCCAGGGTGAACCTGAGACCCTCGCTGAAGTGGGCCGGCATCGTCTTGTCGACGATGGTCGCAGCGATCCCAATCACACCCACCCTGACGCCGTTCCTCTCGACTACTGCGTATGGGGGGAAGGCTAGCTCCCTGTCGCTCTCCCTGTAGCAGTTGATGGCGAGCATCGGGTAGTCGAGCCTGTCCACGATCCTCTGGAACTGCCGTGGGCCGTAGGCGAACTCCCAGTGGGCAGTCATCCCGTCGAAGGCGAGGTGGTTGAGCATTGGGACCATAGCTTCGCCGCGGCTGTCCACAGCGGGAAACGTTCCATGGATCGTGTCTCCATTGTCCAGGGCGATGACGGAGTCGCGCCGTTCTTCCCTGATCTCGTTGAATAGCGTGGAGATGCGTGCGTACCCCCCTACGTTTCTGTAGACCTCCCTCTCGCCCTCCCAGAATAGCGCGGGATGCCTCTCGAGGTATCCGTGGCTGTCGTTGACCTGGAGAAGGGTCAGCTCCCTATCCTCGACCATGGAGACCAACGTAATCCGATACGGGATGGCGCCTTAAACGATTACTGTCTGACAGAGATCAATGTTTAAATCGGTTCGAGCCCTTGACTCTATGGGCTCTACTAACTGTCTCGATTTGAGACCGTGAGCCCATTAATGGAGAGACCGCGATTTGAAGTACATCCTGAACTGGGAGATAGACCCCGACAGGTTCGACGAGGCCATCGAGAAGCTCAAGAGGATCGTCCCCGACGAATCAGGGACGTACCCGAAGAAACTAAGCGATAGCTTCTCGCTTGGAGGCGAGTTCAGGGGCTTCCGCCTAGTAGAGGCGACCTCCGAGCAGCAGATCAACCTGATGGTCAACGCAGCCCCTGAGATGCTGGTGAGCTTCGAGCCGATAATCGAGTTCCCCAAGGTCGTCGAGGCGTACCTGAAGGCCAAGTCATCCTGAAAGGGTGAATCCCCTCCTATTTCTCATCTGTAAACTGAGTAATACGTTTAAAACCGACAGTTTCGTCGATCAAATGGGAGCTCTTATGGCGGAGATATCTGATATTCAGGCTGACTCCTTCGAGGATGAGGTGAAGAGGGCCGGGGGAGCCGTCGTCCTGGAGTTCTGGATCCGCTCCTGCAACGGCTGCCAAAAGTTCAAGCCCGTGTACGACAGGCTCCCCGAGGTGATGGGGGACCGGGTCAAGTTCCTCAGGATGAACATGATGAAGAGCATCGAGAACCTGAGGCTGGCGGAGGGCATGGGGGTGGAGGAGACCCCGACTACGAAGGTCTTCTGCAATGGGGATGAGGCCGGAGAGATCGTGGGGTACAGGCCCCTGGAGGAGGCGGTGCAGGAGATCGATGGTGCCCTCAGCGACACGGCGTGCGCCTTATCCTGAAGATAAAATTCGGGAAGAGAGCGTTGGAATAGAAACTAAAGCTAAATATTTTTCAATAGCGGTTCCGTTTTTTCAAACATGTTTCCTTTAGGCATCTACCCCTACATCATCGGGGGGCTCATCATCGGCATCGGCGTCGCCTTCGTCTACATCATGACAGGGCTCCACTCCACCCAGAGCAGCTTCTTCAGCAGCACCATCTCTTACTTCTCCAAGATCCCCTACTTCCAGAGGAAGACATACATCGACAGCCGGGAGTGGAGGCTCTACTTCGCTGCGGGTGTCATCCTTGGGGCGGTGGTCTACGCGTTGACCATCTCCGGGTTCTGGACGACGGATGTCCAGCTCTGGAGGATCCTCATCGGCGGATTCCTCGTCGGCTTCGGCACCAGGCTCTCAAGCGGATGCACCTCGGGCCACGGCATCAGCGGCCTCGCCTCACTGTCGACGACCTCCCTCCTCGCCGTCATCACCTTCATCGTCTTCGGGGTAATCTCGGCCAATATAGTGCAGTTCCTAGGGGTGCTACCGTGAACAAACGTAACATCGTCCTCTTTATCGGGGGCCTCATCTTCGGCTTCGGGCTTGCCTGGGGCGGCATGGCGAAGCCCGAGATCGTCTTAAACTTCCTTCAGCTCAAGGACTATGGGCTATTGCTTCTCATGGGCGCCGCCAGCATGACCGCATTCGTTGCCATCAACATAGTCCCCAGGTTTCTCCCCGAGCCCATCCTGGGAGGGGAGTTCAAGCCCAGGACCCGCCAGCTCTCCAGGAACACGATACTGGGCGCCGTCATCTTCGGCCTCGGGTGGGGGCTCTCCGGGCAGTGCCCCGGCTCCTCCCTCGCCAGCCTCGGCATCGGCAACCTGATGATAATTCCCGGGATCGCAGCCATGTTCATAGGCGCATACGCGATGGGCCGCTTCTTCGGCTCCTAACCTACCATTTTTTTATTGTAACTGGGTCACAGTTCCCTTTGCATAACTCCGTCTATAGGAGGGGATCTTAGCTATCCTACCCCCGAACGGTCCACCGCTATGATCGGCACATTGGCTGTAGCCTCAAGCTCCCCCCTGAGCGCCTCGACTAGTATCTCAAGGCCTGGAACGCCGGTGTGGCCCATATCGCCCGCGGAGGTCGTGACGAGGACGAGGTCGGGCTCCACCCAAGCAAGGACCTCCCCGAGGTCACGGGGTGTAAGCTCCTTCTTGTAGTCCACGGACTCGATTATCCCTTGCTCGATGGCGTAGGGCTCGTCCCTCGGGTCCACGGTGAGGACCGTCAATGCGGGGTTCTTCTTAAGCTGCAGGAGCACCTTGGCGCCGACACGCCCGGCCCCGACTACAAGTATCTTCAAGGATCTACCTCCGAGAACAATCGCTCAAGGCGGTTTCCCGCCGATGAAACTTCAATCAACTCATATCAACCTCAACAGTGTCAACGTATAGAACAGGGCCACCAGAGCGGCGGCGCTGGCGACCGTCATTATTAAGCCGTACCTCATCATGTTGCTGCGTTTCACGATCCCCGTGGCCGAGATAAGGGCCATCCTCCCGGATGCTGAGGGGAGAGAGTAGCCAAAGGTGGTGGCGAGGGTCATTGGGAGGACGAGCTGCACAGCGTTAAGGGAGGGGTCCTGGCGGGCGAGGTTGATGAGGATCGGCACGAAGATGGCGGCCATCGTCGTGTTGTTGATGACGTTTGTCAGCAGCGCGGACGCGAACACGAGGACGAGGAGGCTGACGATGAAGGGGCTGCCGCTGATCATGGGGTTAATCATCTCGGAGAGCCACGCCGTCGCTCCCGTCCTCGTGAGGGTCTCCCCCAACGACAGGCCTGCGCCTATTATGAAGACCATCCCCCAGCTCACCCCCTTCACGTC
The DNA here is from genome assembly GCA_035527235.1 of Patescibacteria group bacterium. Classification (GTDB taxonomy): domain Archaea; phylum Thermoproteota; class Bathyarchaeia; order TCS64; family TCS64; genus BS750m-G28. Next base: position 4,865 of record DATLAV010000068.1, read on the forward strand.
CTCCCAGGCGATGACCCCCCTCAGGGAGAGGAAGGCAACCGCCGCCATGGAGACCACGGCAGGGGAGAGGACGGTGGGGGGGAGGGAAAGCACTGGCTCGATGGAGGCGCCCAGAATCCAGACCACGGCGGTCACCCCCAGTGTGAGCAGAACCTCCCACTCGACGAACCTGAGCCCCCCCAGGTCCTCCAACTCCTTCTCCGCCAAGGAGATGTCGATGAACCTCTGCCGGACTTTGACGAGCCTGAGGAGGAGCCACCACGTGATGGGGAAGACGACAAGGAAGGCGGGAAGACCGTATCGCACCCAGTCGAGGAAGGTCCAGACCTTGATCTCGGTGAGGAAGCCCGCCGCCACCGCGTTGGACGCCGAGCCCGTGACGGTCACCATACCCCCCAGGCTCGCTGCGTAGGCGATGCCCAAGACTAGGAGGACGGTGATCTCCTGGGCCGACTCCCGGTCCTTTACCTGATTGGCGATCGTCAGGGCCACGGGTATCAGGACCGCGGCGGTCGCTGTGTTTTCCATCCACATGGAAAGGAGAGCGGCTATCCCCATCATCCCCAGCAGAATACGGTTCACCGAGCCCCCCGAGGCGACGATGGAGCGGAGGGCGTATCTCCGGGTCACGCCTTGCTTCCTAAGGGCCTCCGCTAGGAACAGGCTGCCCAGGATGAGGGTGATGATCGGCCGGGAGAAGGTCTCGAAGGCCTGGGTGACGTCAGCCACGCCGAGAGAAACCAGGGCGACCGAGACCATGAGGCTCGCGAAGGGGAGGGAGACGGGCTGGAGGGCGAAGACCGCCCCCGTGAAGACGAACGCCGCCATCGCTCTCTTCCCCTCGGGGGTGAGGCCTTGCGGGGTCGGGAGCAGAAGCACGGCGCCCGTGATAAGGAGGACGGCGATGAATCGCCCCGAGAACCGTAGTCTACTCGACATCGCGTATACTCAAAGAAACAGCGGATAATAAAGAATTGAGGGAGGAGAGGGCCCCTAGGGTAGGTTAGAGAGGGGCTTCGGGGGCTTGAGATACCTGGCGAGGAACCCATAAATCTCAAGCCTGGCTTCCTTAGCGAGCCTTGTGTCGATCCTGTCGAAGATGTGCCCCCCTGGGGCGTCCTCGAAGATCTTGTACTCGAACTCCTTATCCGCTGCCTTCAGTGCCTTGATGAGATGCTCCACCTCCAGGACGTTGACGTCCTCGTCGATGGTGTTCGTGTGGATGAGGAGGGGCGTCTCCAACTTCTCAGCGTTCCAGGCCGGCGACCGCCGCCTGTATTCGTTGACGTCCTCATACGCCGACTTCCCGATGTGGTAGTCGGCTGAGTACATGTCCCGGTACCTCTGGGTCTTGTAGCCCATCCGAGCCACCAAGTCGCTCACGGGGACCCCAGCGAAGGCGGCCTGGTAGGCGCCGGGGTGCTCGAAGATGTTGAGGAGGGCGTGGAGGCCGCCGTGGCTCCAGCCCATGATGCCGACGCGGTCGGGGTCGACGAGCTGGCTGTTCTCCACCATCCAGTTCCGGGCGGCGTAGCTGTCCTCCACCTCGAGGCCGCCATAGTCGATGAGCTTGTAGAGCCTCTCGCCGTAGCCAGTGCTCCCCCTGTACTCGGGGGCGATCACCAGGTATCCCTGGCTCAACAGCTCCCCTATGATGTGGGCGTAAGAGGAGACCATGCTCGAGTGGACGCCGCCGTGGGGGAAGACGAGCAGGGGATATCTCTTGCCTTCCTCAACGTCCCTTGGGGTGAACGTGTATGACCAGAAGACCACGGGGTTGCCCGCTCCCTGGGCCATCGGGTTCGGTATCTTTGAGGGCGGGGGCCCCGTCATCCTCACCTTGTCGATCTTGGCCACCTCCCCCAGCCTGTGGTACCAGAGGACGTCGTCGACTGACTTCTGGAGGCTGTACATGCCATGCATCAGCATGTCCCTCTGGGCCTTGAGCTCCTTGAGGACATCCTGAATATCTGGGTCAGACATATCAGTGGGAGAGTAGTCAACCTCAGGATAAAGCTTGAGATCGACCTCGGTCAGTCGTCGTCCCTGACGCCCGCGGCGGGAATGACCCTCTGAGCTGTAAGACCAATCCTGCGGACGACCCCGGGCATGGTGAGCCCCTGGATCAGGTTGCTCGCGAGGACGACGCCGAAGGTGAGGGCAATCATCACCTCGCCGTGGGGCAGGGAGAGCCCACCGACGCCCAGGACGAGGACCACGGAGACTGCTCCCCTCAGGCCACTCCAGAAGATGCCTTGGCGCCAGTTCCTCGGGATCTTCTTGCCACTCGTTCTCTCGACGATCTCGGCTATCGCGACAACCATTACGTATCTAGCGATGAGGATAAAGAAGGTGAGGGCAGTTATTGGCCCCAGGTACCTCTGGAGGACGGAGGGGTCCAGGTTCAGACCTATGAAGATGAACGCGATGCTGGAGGCCGTGAAGCCCACGAACTCCCAGATGGCGTCCAACATCTCCCTAGAGCCCTCGGTGAGGCCCCCGTAGTTCCGGCATCGGTAGTTGATGATGAGCCCCGCCAGCACAGTGGTGATGACGCCGCTCGCCCCGAGCTCCTCGGAGAACCGGGAGACGCCGAAGGCCACGATGAAGGAGATGAGGACCTCCGCGAACTTGTCGTCCGTCCAGCAGAAGAGGAGGTGGACGACGTATCCGGCGGCCATCCCGAGGATGCAGCCCCCGACCACCTTGACGAGGGACATGCTTGCGATGTCAAGGGAGGTCATGGAGCCGCTCGCCACCAGGGTCACGAGGAGGGTGTAGATCACGATGGCGACGCCGTCGTTGAAGAGGGACTCCCCAGCCACCAGAAGCTGGAACCTCTTGATGACGCCGAGGCTCCGGAAGGTGCTGATGACCGCGACGGGGTCCGTGGGGGAGATGATGACGCCAAGCAGGAAGGCCTCAACGATCTCGAACCCCATCACGTACCGCGCGAAGGCAGCCACAGCGACCACCATGATCAGCGTGCCGACGACGGCGTAGTTGAGGATGGTGTCCGAGTCATCTATGAGGCCATCGATGTCCAGGTGCAGCGTCTCCTGGAAGATGATGGGGGGCAGGAGGAGGGTGACGAAGATCTCGGGTCCAAGGTTGAGGATGGGGAACTCCGGGGTCAACGTCGCGAAAAGCCCGGCGAAGATCAGCGCAATTGTAGATGGGAAGCGGAAGCGCCTCGCGGCGAGTGTGATGACCGTGACTATGATGAGGATGTTGAAGAAGGCGTCGAACTGGGTGAATGCCTCGGACATCTCTTCCTTTCCTTTTGCAAATTGATTTTAGTAGTCTGTTTTAAATATTATCCAGTTTAACGCGGACAGGAACTGAAAAAATGGCTTCTACACCCGGATATTAGCGTTGAACGGAAAAACCCTTTTTTCCGTGATATTCACCATCATCACCCTTCCCCCTCAAGGGTTCCTAAACAGGATTTCACGGGATGTTCAAGTAGCGAGGACCCCAAACTTGACGTAGAAGTAGACCATCGATATGAGGAAGTAAACCATAGTCAGCCCGAATCCCATCTTCAGGAAGGTGTTGAAGGAGATGGGGTAACCCTCCTGCTCGGAGATGCCGATCGTGATGACACCGCTCGGGGAGCCGATGGGAGTCATGCTCCCCCCGAGGTTGGCGCCCACTACCAGCCCCCACCATAAGATGCCCCACGACTCGTCGACGACCATGTCCTTGACGACGGGAGCCAACGAGGTCGAGAGAGGTATGTTGTCGACGATCGAGGACACGATGCCTGAAAGCCACATCATAGAGACCGTCGCCCCCATGGGCGTGCGCCCGATGACGTTGGACAGGTACTGGGAGAGCACGTCGATTATCCCTATCTTCCCGAGGCCGTTGATCATGACGAAGAGGCACGCCATGAAAATGATGGTAGACCAGTCGATCTCCCTGAAGATGACGGATGGGTCCTTGGACTGGAGCATCACCATCAGGAAGCCCCCTGAGAGGGCGACGAAGGCGGGCGAGAGGTTGAAGCTCTCGTACGAGACGAACCCGACGATCGTGAGAAGGAGAACAAGGGCGGCGGAGACCATGCCAAAGTTCAGCTTGGTAACCTTCAGGCCGCTTACCTCGATGGCGCGCTCTATCCACTCGCCGAACTCCAGGTCCCTGAACTCCGCCTCGGGTTCGGGGGTGAAGTCCTTCTTGAACATCCTCACGAAGATCAGCACCGTGACGACATAGAGGATCACCCCAAGGGGCAGCATGTTGACGACGAAGTCCATGAAGGAGAGGCCAGCCTCGAGGCCGATGATGATGTTGGGTATCGACCCCATCCAGAGGGTCATCCCACCGACGTTGATGACGACCGCCTGGAAGATGAGAAGAGTCTGGGGCCTGATCTTCAGGCTCCTCGCCATGGTTATCGTGATGCTCGCCATGATAAGCATCGCACCAATATTGCTGACGAAGACGGCGAGCAGGACCGTGAAGGTGAGGAGGATGACGGCGAACGCCGTCGGGCTCTTCGAGTTCCTCATTATCTGGACGGCGAGAAGCTGGAACAGGCCCGACCTCTCAGCACCCCTAACAAGAAGGAAGAGGCCGAAGATGACGGCGAGGATCTCGAGGTCGATGAAGTGGAGGAACTCTTCAGGGCTGACCGCACCGATAAAGACGAAAATAAACGCTCCGAGGACCGCCGCGTGGGTTCTATGGATCGCCTCAACGGCTATAAGTATAAATGTGACAATAAACACGAGGGCGGCTAGGCCCTGGATTAATGTCATATCTCAGCATTCTCAACAGTCTCTTCCTGTTCAGGGCGCATGGTACCCGTGAGCCTCTTGTATTCTGACATGAGCTGGTCTAGGGTGTACTTCCTCAACTTGACTACTAGTCCGAACCGGTTGCTGAGGTCCTCTTCCAGCTTCTCGATTCGTAGGGAGAACTCCCCGAACCGGGCCTGTACCTGCTCCAGCTGGACGCCGAGCGCATCCATTTGCTCCTTGAGCTCCCTGTTCTCCTGCCTCATGGAGTTCCTGAGCCGCTTCTCAAGTTCGATTAGCTGGGTCTCCAGTTCGTCCGTGGCGATCGTCCTTATCTGCTCTTCAATGCTCATTGAGTCTCCATCCTTACTTCATCAAAAGGATTACTACTTAATTATTCAATCTTTTCATTCACAGTTTATCCAGCGTTGACTCCGTCGCCTTAAAATGATTGTGGGCTAGTAATCCGCCTTATGATATGTAGCCCAGCTTTCTGAGGCGAGCCTCGATCAGCGCCTTCTCCTCGTCGTCGAGCCCGGACTCCTCGTCCTTTTCATGGAGGGGGACGTCCAGGGACTCCCTCTTCGGGAAGGGGACATCTCCCGTGAACAACTCGTCGATCACCCTCCCGTCCATGTCGTCCTGGGGAGATATGCCGTAGATGTGGAGGACCGTCGGGGTCACGTCGACGATCGACGCCTTCTCGACCTTGAAACCCTTTTTGATGCCCGGCCCCCTGGCGATGAAGACGCCGTCCCTCGTGTGAGTGCCCTTCCACCCAGAGAGCGGTGCGCCCATCGCGTAGAGCCTTCCCTCGCCGACCTTCGCGTCCACCTCACACCGGCCCTCGTCGAGGAGGAAAACGATGTCTGGGGCGTCTTCGAGGTGGGGTCCAGAGTAGACGTCCTCGGCCTTGTAGACCTCGACAATAGGGCGCTCCCCCTTCCAGGGCTTGGGCAGCTTCCGAAGATCCTCGATGATGGAATCCCTCAGCTCCGCCCTCTCCTTCTCCGGGACGCACCCGTTCTTCATACGCCCCTCCACGTTGAGGTATATCTGGCCAAAGTGGGGGGTGTGGACGCAGCTGAAGGCCTTGGTCTTCTCCCAGTTGACCCTACTCTCCAGGTGGATGTTGGACAGGTACTGGTAGGTGTACTTGGAAAGCCTCTCTATCCCGACGTACTTGTACAGGAACGAGGCGATGGGCCTGAAGAGCTTCCTCTTCCCGAGGAAGTGATAGAAGCTCTCAACGAACCTGCCGATCTTCACGAACCCTCTCTTGAAGGCGTCCCTCTTCACCTTGAGGAATCCCTTCCTGTTGAGCCACTCGTTGACGAAGAAGGTCCTCTCCAACGTGCTGAACCCGTGATCCGAGACCACGAAGACGGTGGTATCCTCCCCGAAGAGCTCAAGGATGTTCCCGATGAAGCCGTCGAGGGCCTCCCAGTAGGACTCCACGACCTCCCTCCTGTCCCAGAGGACGTGGTGAAGCCGGTCGGTGCTCGTAAAGACGATCATGTTGAACTCGCAGGGGATGTGGCCGATGAGGTACTCGGCTGCCATCTGCCTCTTCTCGGAGACGGTGTAGATGTCCTTGATGAATTCCCCCTCGTCGAGGTACTGCCAGTTGCTCACGTCTATC
>DATLAV010000069.1:0-6356 GCA_035527235.1 Patescibacteria group bacterium
AGCAGGATGGAGAGGAGGGTCACGGTGACCACGCCCAGCAGGTGGCCGATGAAGGGGCCGAGGACTCCGTAGCCCATGATGATGAGGAGGGGTGAAGCGGACGCCTTGACGAGGGAGTGGACCACCATGGTGATGGCCATCAGGTCCATCCTCTCGATGCCATAGAACACCGAGGCGGCCATCGTATAAACAGCCTGGGAGAGGATGAGGACCGAGCCTATCCTCACCGAGACCACGAGCTCCGGCCTTCTCAGGACCGACGAGGCCAGAAAGTCCGAAGCCAAGAACATGACCACAGACAGAATCGACGCCAGCTCTGCCTGGAACAGCAGCCCAGTGCGCGCCAGCCGCCTGACGCCGTCCCAGTCGCCCTTGACGCCTAGTCGGGTCAGGAACCTGATGAGGGCCTGGTCGAGGCCCAGCCCCGTGAAAATCAGGAAGACCCCGGGCAGCACGAAGGAGAGGCTGTAGCGGCCCATCTCCTCAGAGGTCAGCAGGTTGCCTACTATGACGACACCCACGGCGTTGATGATCTCGGCGACTAAGTTGCCGAGGAACAGGTGGAGGCTGCCCCTCGCCGACTTCTCGGCCACACTTCCAAGTTCATCCATGCGTCGAGCCCCGGTCACCCTTTCTTTCAGATTTTTCAAACGTGGGTGGGTGGCGTATCATACTTCTAAGGGATACTTATGGATAGTGTCCAACGGGGATAGCACCTAGACTTTTATTCGGCGATTCATCGAGTCAATGGTAGCCATGTACGAACACGACATAATCTTCTTCTCGCTGCCCCTGTGTCCCAAGTGCAAGGTCGTCGCGGGTCACCTGGAGGCCATCAGGCGGGAGCGCCCGGAGATCAGCGTACGCGAGGCGAACATCCTCACCAACATCGGGCTGGCCAGGAAGCACGGCCTATTGACCATCCCCTCCCTACTCGTCCGGGGCAGGCCCCTGAGGGGCGTCGTCACCAAGGAAGAGATCGTCGAGGCCCTCGATTAAAAAAAGGTTAGATTACTTTTCGAGCTGCTTGAGGGGTGGCTTCAGGTCGAGGGGTATCGGAGGCTTGTAGACCCTCCCCCCGAGGCGCTCCGTCCACTCGTCCCTCACACTCTTGAGGAGCTCGGGCTTTGTCAGCAGATCGAGTCCGCTGGCGGCGATGACCTTGGAGGCGAAGATGAGTCCCTTGTGCCCGATGCTGGAGCCGGACTGCGCGACGTTCTGCCAGCTGTGGCCGGGGGTCCCCAGCATGGTGCAGGTGGTGCCGAACTCGATGGTGGGGGTGACCCAGCTGACGTCGGAGACGTCGGTGGAGCCGGCGCCCACCTTGCCCTCACGGTAGTCGTCGAGGACCCTCTCGTCGAAGTACTCGTCCACCAGGGTCTCCCAGCCGGGGCGTTCCGACTTGCGGAGGCCGTTGACCTTCTGCTCCCTGTCGATGGACTCGGAGAGCTTCTCGGCGAACTCGATGTCCTCCTCGTCGTGGACGGGGGCACCGATCTCCCTCATGTTCCTGACAACCAGCTCGCTGAGGGCCTTGACGCCCAGGGTGTTGTAGCACCCCGTGAGGAACTCGACCTCGTGGGTGGTGCGGGCCATCTTATCGGCGCCGTCGGCGATCTGGAGCACCCAGTTGTAGATGTAGTCGACCTGGTCCCTCTCGGGGGCGCGGACGTAGAACCACGTACGGGCGTAGGCAGGGACGACGTTGGGCTGCCCGCCGCCCTCCTCGGTGATGTAGTGGACCCTGGCCTTCTCGATGACGTGCTCCCGCATGAAGTTGACGCCGTTGCTCATGAGCTCCACGGCGTCTAGGGCGCTGATGCCGTTCTCGGGGTCCCCCGCCGAGTGGGCGGTCCTCCCATAGAAGTGGAACTTGACAGAGTTCATGGCGTTGCTGCTGCCGGTCCCCGCGGAGTTCCCGGAGCCAGGATGATGGCTGAGCACAGCGTCGACGCCGTCGAAGAGTCCGTGCCTCACCATCCAGACCTTGCCGACGAGGGTCTCCTCGGCGGGACAGCCGTAGAACTTGACGGTGCCCGGGAGGTTGCCCGCCTCCATCGCGGTCTTGATGGCAATGGCTCCCGCCATGCCGCCGGTGCCGTGGATGTTGTGACCGCAACCGTGGCCGGGTGCCCCCTCCTCGACGGGGTCCCTGTAGGGCACCGCCTTCTGGCTGATGCCAGCAAGGGCGTCGAGCTCCCCGAGGACGCCGATGGTGGGGCCTCCGCTCCCCCAGGTGGCGACGAAGGCGGTGGGCATGTCGGCGACGCCTCTCTCCACCCTGAAGCCGTGCCCCTCGATCTCGTCGGAGAGCAGCTTGGAGGTCTTGTGCTCGAGGAGGCCGAGCTCCGCGTAGTCCCAGACCTCGTCGCTGACCTCGATGATCCTCTTCTCGTTCTCTTCAATCCAGTTGATGGCTACTTCCTTTGACATGATCTAAGAGGCGCCCTATGAGGGTATAAAACAGTGGTCCCCGGGCTCAGCGGGGGACACGCCTCACGTAGGCCTCGTGGAGGAGGGTCCCGAAGACGACGGTGAGGGCTCCCTGCATCCCGTTGAAGAGGGCCAGGAGGGGCAGCATACCCACGGCGACGTTGAAGGGGACGCCGTAGTATCTGGGGAGGACGATCATATTCCATCCGCTCATGATGATTATCCTGAGAGCGACCCCGGCCAGGTAAGACAGGATGCGGCTCGAGCCCGGGCCGAGGCCCAGCCTGTGTGAGAGGTTTCTCCCCCCTGCGAGTCCCGTGACGGTGGAGATCTCGGCTATTCCTTTCATGGCCCCCCCGATCAGGTCACCGCTTCTGGCGATGATGCCTAGGGCGGCGACGATGGATGTGACGGTCCCGGAGGTGAGGTCGAACATGAGGAGGGCGGTGACGATGGGGACCCCGGTGAAATCGAACTTGAGGAAGGGCATCCAGGGGAACGGTATCTTCAGCCCCGAGAACTTGAGGGTGTAGTCGAAGACGATGGCGAGAGCCGCCAAGATCGCGGTCCCTGTGAGTCGCACGGTGTTCCTTCCGGTGGCTCCCATGTCCTCTCAGCGTCCCTTTTCCTTGTGGATAACTTCATCCCATCTCCATCGCTATTATCCTTTTCGTGGTCAGGTGGGCCTGTCCAGCATCCTTAAAAACGTATGTTCACCCTTTATGCGGTAGGTGGAGGATGTGCATCAACTCCAATATCTACGGGCGGGGTCTCTGACCTCCGCAATCTAATTCTTCGGACCCTTAATGACAACCAGCTCCTAATCCTGACCAGTGTGGCGCGTCAGGAGCGGTCCATGACTTCCTTTCTGAGGAGTCTCTCCGAGGAGTACGGGATCCCCCTCTCAACCCTCAAGCTCAACGCGAGGATCCTGAGGGAGTTAAACCTCATCGCCTACGGCAATGTGAGGGAGGCGAGGAACGCAGAGGTCCTGGCCCTCGGAGAGTTCGTGTTAAGGCTTCTGGGGGGAGGGCGGGTGAGCTCCATAAACTTCGACGACTGACCCCTCTCCCGGGACCAGGCCGGGTCACAATATTTTTTTTATGCAACTCGATATCGGGCAACCATTATTAGAACCGGTCAACAGTCTATCAACAAATGACGAGTTGGCGGGGGTCCATCTGGAGCATCAGGTTCACGGTTTTCGTCTCGGGGGCCGTGGTCATGGCGTTGGAGCTCGTCGGCAGCAGGCTCCTCGCCCCCGCCTTCGGGGATAGCATCTTCGTCTGGGGCAGCCTCATCGGCGTCGTCATGACCTCCCTCGCCGTCGGCTACTACGTCGGCGGCAGGCTCGCAGACAGGGACCCGAGCTACGCCACGTTCTCGCTGATCACCCTCACAGCCGGCCTCTTCACTATTCTAATTCCCCTGTCGTCACCGATGATCCTTGAGGCGGTCTACTTCTCAGGGTTCGGGGAGAGGTACGGTCCAGTGCTGGCCTCCCTGCTGATGCTGGGGGTGCCGACGACTCTCCTCGGGATGGTCTCCCCCTACTCCATCAAGATGGCTGCTGAGAGCTTGGTCAGCGTCGGTGGGATCTCGGGGAGCCTCTCATCGATCTCGACGGGGGGCAGCATCTTCGGGACTTTCTTCACGGTGTTCGTGCTGATACCGTTGTTCGGGAACCGGCAGATCGTCTTCGGCCTCGGGGTGGTGCTCGTGCTCGTCTCCCTCTCCAGCTTCAGGTGGAGGGACAGGGCTGTCATGCTCCTGCTGATTCTGGTACTCATGTTGCCTTCGACCTTCATCGGCGGGGTCATCTCCTCACGTACGGGGACGGTCATCTACAGTAGGGAGACCCCTTACAGCACGCTGACCGTCGTCGACAAGTCCGTCGCCGGCGTACGGACGCTCTACCTGAACAACATGCCGCACAGCTCCATGTATATGAACGGGTCGAACAGCGCCGTCTTCCCCTACACGGACTACTTCAACCTGGCGACCCTCTTCAACCCGGACTTTGAGTCGGCCCTCTTCATCGGTGGGGGCGGCTTCTCTGGGCCGAAGCAGTTTCTGGAGTACTATCCGGGGGTCTCCGTTGACGTCGTGGAGATCGACCCGGACGTCGTCAGCGTAGCCCTGGAGTACTTCGGGGTCCCGGATGACCCTGGCCTCGGCGTCTTCGTCGAGGACGGACGGAAGTTCCTTGACGGCGCTGGGTTGTACGACGTCATCGTCCTGGACGCCTACTCGAAGACCTACGTCCCCTTCCACCTGTTGACACTAGAGTTCTTCCAAGAATTGACATCCCACCTGACGGAAGACGGCGTCATCGTCTTCAACGTGATCTCCTCCCTCGTCGGGGACACCTCGGAGCTCCTCATGGCGGAGTACAGGACCATCGCCGAGACGATGCCCCAGATCTACCTCTTCAGGACGAGAAGCAGCTCCCTCTCGAAGATCCAGAATGTGATCCTCATCGCGACGATGAGCCCGTCGAGGGAGAGCGTCTCAAGCCTCGTTGACAGGGCGGAGGGGCTCCCTGAGAGGGGTGACACCCTTGCAGGTTACGTTAGGACGCTCTTCGATTCCGAAGGCTACGCCGGTGAGGGGCTGATCCTGACCGACGACTACGCGCCGGCCACGTCGCTCCTCAACCCCATTACCCAGTCACCCTATGAGGGGGGTGACGAGCTCATCTACGGGAACTCCCTGAACCCATTCATAATCGCCGGAGCGTGGTTCACCGTCTTCGCCTCGGTATACGCCCTCTACTCGACAATGCGGAACAGGGGCTAAGCCAGCCCAAGCTGCTCTTGTAAACGCCTCTCTATCTCGGCCTCCACTGCGAGACGGTCGACCTTCCCCATCGATGTCATGGGCAGTGAGGCGACGACGTTGACCCTCGCCGGGACCTGATAGTGCTCGAGGCGACTTCTGCAGTACTCCAAGAGCTTCTCCTCCATGCCGTCCGCCTTCCCCTTGAGGGTGACGAAGGCCTGGATGTCGGTGGTGCACCTGAGGGGGTCCGGAGCCCCGATGGCGATGGCGGCCTCGACGTCCGGATGGGAGGCTAGGACCTCCTCGACCTCCGACGGCCAGACGGTGTGTCCCTCCGCCACGATCTTCTCCCTCTTCCTGCCGACGATGTAGATGTATCCCTGCTCGTCGATGTGCCCGATGTCCCCGGTGAATAGCCAGCCGTCACGGAGCACCTCCAACGTGGCCTCTGGGTCCCCCCAGTAGCCCTTCATGAGCTGGGGGCCCCTGACGACGACCTCGCCGTTCCTGCCCCGGGGCATCTCGACCTCCCCGAGCTGGATGTCGAGGATGCGCACCTCTGTGTCGGGGTAGGGTAGCCCGGCGCTGGCGTGGTTGGGGGCGCCCTCCACGGGTGTGGCGCAGACGCTGGGCCCCGTCTCCGTGAGGCCGTATCCCTGGTAGACCCGGGCCCCTGTCACCTCCTCGAAGGCCTTCATGTCCTCGACGGGGATCGAGGCGCCCCCCGATGAGACGGATGTGAGGCTCGTCAGGTCATGCCGATGGAGGTCGGGGTGTTTCAGGACCTCCCTGATCATCCGAGGTATCAAAGGTGTGTGGGTGACCCTGTGGCCATGGATCGCCTTGATGATAGACTCCGCCGTAGGGTCCGGCAGCAGGACGAGGATGCACCCGAAGGAGACCGCCTCGTTCATAACGACGAGGCCGTAGCTGTGGAAGAAGGGGACTGCGCAGAGGATGAGGGGCCACCCAACAGGCTGGGGCTTGGAGCTGTACCCCCACCCCCTGAGCCAATGGTAGGACTGGAGGGCGTTGGCGACTTGGGAGAAGTGGGTGAGCATGACCCCCTTCGGCTGGCCCGTGGTTCCCGAAGTGTAGAGGACGACGGCGACGTCCTCCCTTGCGTCGACCTCCGGGAGTCC
>DATLAV010000070.1:0-9680 GCA_035527235.1 Patescibacteria group bacterium
CCCAGAGTACACCATAGAAGAGATCAAGGCGATGACCCACATCGCTCACAGCTGGGGGCGCAGAGTCATGACCCACTGCTACAACCCAGAGGGTATTAGAAGGTCAGTCTTAGGAGGAGTTGACATCGTAACCCACTGCAACCTAGCCGATGAAGAGTCCATAAGGCTCATGAACCAACACAGGACAATAGTCGTCCCTACCATGTCAGTATACTACAGGATGACCCAACGCCAACCCGACCGAAACCCAAGTCGGATCGCCGCCAACGTATTCGACGACATCAAGCGACTCTACGATGCGGGACTCACCCTTGCGGTGGGAACAGACGCAAGCGGCCCACCCGCCTTCGGCGAAAACTCGCTCGAACTGGTACTCTACGTCGAGAAAATGGGTCTGAGCTCATTGGAGGCTATAAAAATAGGGACACTGAATGGCGCCAAAGCAATGGGAAGAACCGACCTGGGAACTCTAGAGAAAGGTAAACTCGCTGACATCATAGCCGTCGAAGGAAATCCACTGGACGATATCAAGACAATACATGAAGCGAAAAACATTAAAATGGTAATGAAAGGAGGAGACATCTACAAAAACATCCAGTAAAAATCCATCATTATTTTAATATTCACAAGCGCGCGCACGCAGTCAAGGTTCTGCTACTATTTGAGACTGGCAACGAAAGCCTTGACTTCACGCTCAAACTCCTCAGGCTTGTCCTGGGGGATCGCGTGTGTCGCGCCATCAACAACCACAACCCTGAGATCATGAATGCTGGCGCGCAGCCCAGTAAAATAATTCAGAATCCCAAACCCAATTCTTGTTCTCACTAGAAGCAGCATCTAAGTGGTTTTAAGAAAAAGAAAGAAATGTTTTATGAGTCTAGGCTTGTTTGAATGAGTTCCTTCAACCAAGGGATTGTATGGTTGTCGTATCCAAGCGTTCGATCTATCAGTGTTCCGTTTTTATAAACCAGAATCGATGGGACTCCTTTTACTTCATAAGTAGAGGCGATATGTTTCCACTTGCCATCAACATTGTACTTGCCAAAGGCGCATTTTCCAGCGTACTCTTCAGCCAAATGTTGGATATGAGGGACGAGTTCCTTGCAATAACTGCATTTGGGTCCCCAGAAGTCGATGACTGCAATGGGGCTCTTCTCGATGAAGTCTTGATAGTTTTCATCAGTAATCTCTGCTACACTCATGTTAGTATCTAACGAAAGGATTATTGGAACGTATAAAAACTCGACTCACTTGAAGCAAGTTCATAAGGTTATTTGAACGAACAACCTGACAATCCTTCATACATTCTTACATTCCCCAACTCTTGTCCTCGCTAGAATCAGCATCTGAGTGGTTTTGTGAAGGTTCCAAATGGGTAGAGTATGAGTGGAAAAAATGGTGTTAGAATTCAGGGTTTTAGGGCTTGATCTTAGCGATTTCGGCTGCGCGCGCATTTAAGACCATTGAGGATCAGGGTTTTTTCTAGCTACTCTGCACGAAGTTGGGAATTAAGGCTAGAGATTTTTATTTATGGGGCTTGCTAAGCAGGCCTATGACATCCTCTTTCTTTAAGGCCTCTACAAATTCGCATAAATTCTCTAGGAATACCTCCATCTTCGGCTTCATCTTCTCGGCCGAGGCTGTGGAGGCATCTAGTTCTTGGCCAGCAGATCCAAGGAGGCCAGTATCCGTTAAGTCTATCGTATCCCAGGGGAACTGGACTCGGCCAACACGGCCCATACCCGTCATTATCAGGCCTCCAAGCTTCTCCTTTTGTTTGGTCTTTGGTGCCCGCTCCATCTTGACGAGGTGTGGATGCCAATAGAGGTTCGAACTCGTCTCTCCACCTCCAGCATGTCCTCCCCCTAACTCCATCATCCCAGGCGGAAAAGCCCCTGTGACCGAAGCAAAGATACCGCATTTCCTTCTAAGAAAACCCGCGACCTCTAGAAGACTGGGCGTGTTACCACCATGACCATTTACGATAATGATCTTGTTTATACCATGGCTTGCCACAGAGAGGGCTATTTCCTGTATATATTCTCTAAACACGGATGGAGGAACCCATAAGGTCCCTGGGAACTGCCTGTGGTGCTCGGAGACTCCGACGGGTATGACTGGTAAGACAAGGGTATTCGTCCTCTTCCCAACTTCCTTACTCACTGCCTCTGCGTTCAAATAATCTGTACCGAGGGGATTGTGGGGTCCGTGCTGCTCTGTACTACCCACGGGAAGGATCACGAGATCCAACTCCGCGAAGATTTTCTCAGCATCCGACCAGCTGATTTCAGCTAACTGAACCATATGTTCCACAATTGGACCTTATCTTCAGGATAGTTATTACGTTATCTATTAGAATTTTCGTGAGCGATTGAGATGGTTAATATTTTAGGGATAATATCACGCGCGACTCATTTCTGAGTCTCGAATATTCTTGTTCTGTCTAATGTTTTTTCTGATTCACGCGCCAGCGTGCGCGCACCGCTTAATCACAACTGTGTCAATGTGGGAGGTATGGCAAAAGAGGGCTCCTGAGATCGAATGGAACCTGCAATGATTTGTATTAGTTTGTGTACATTATCAATGTTGACCAGACATGAAAGCGATAAGAGCGGGAACTCTCATTGACGCCAACGGCGTGAAGGACGACCCAATAGTGCTGATCGAGGGCGAGGTGATCACGGATGTGGGCTCTTCCGATGAAGTCTCCATCCCATCCGACACCGATGTGATCGACGCACCAGGCCTACACCTGATGCCCGGGATGATCGACTGCCACGTCCACTTCAGCGGCTCCCTCGTGGGGACGCTGGGCAACTTCAGGGAGCGCTTCGAGACACGCCTCGTCAGGTCCGCTGTCCACGAGACCCGAGCATTGCTCGACGCCGGCTTCACATCGGTGATGGATGCGGGGGGCGTCACCGGATTCCACGTCAGGGACGCCGTCAACGACGGCGTCGTTCAGGGACCCAGGATAAAGTCCGCCGGCAGGTACATCTCCGTCACGGGAGGCCACGGAGACACCCACTACCTCCCCCTTGACTGGGTCAAGGAGGGGCGACCCCTCGGGTGGGGGATGGACGGACGGATCGCAGACGGCGTCGACGAGTGCATGAAGGCGGTCAGAGAGCAGCTGAGAGAGGGCGTGGACTTCATCAAGATCTGCACCAGCGGTGGCGGAGGGAGCCTCAGGGACCCGCCCGAGATCCCGGAGTACACCTTCGAGGAGCTCAGGGCGATGGTCCACATAGCCCACAGCTGGGGACGGAAGGTGATGGTCCATTGCTATAATCCCGAGGCGATCAGACGCTCAGTCACGGCTGGGGTCGACCTCGTGAGTCACGCCAACATGGCAGACGCGGAGTCGATAAAGCTCATGAAGGAGCACGGGACCATCGTCGTACCCACCATGGCCGTCTACCACAGGATGGCGCGACGCCACGCTGAGAGGGGCATCCAGCCTACACCACCCCCGGGGTCAAAACCCCGTGTCAGTAGGATGTACGAGACCCTGTTCCAGGACATCAGGAGGATCCACGACGGTGGCATCACCCTCGCCATTGGCACAGACACCATGGGAGGGGGCATGCCCTTCGGAGGTAACGCTCTGGAACTCGAACTCTACGTCGAGGGTGTGGGACTTGACCCCCTTGAGGCGATACGGATCGGCACGCTGAACGGCGCGAAGGCAATGGGAATGGAGGAGAGCCTCGGCACCATCGAGCCCGGTAAGCTAGCCGACATCATCGCGGTCTCCGTTGATCCACTGGAGGACATCAAAGGCCTCCAAAAGAATACAAACATTAAGCTAGTTATGATGGGCGGCGAGGTCCTCAAGGACATCCTCTAATTTTTTATCATCATTGTCCAGAATTGATCAGTGCTGTCAGACGCGGTTAACTACGCAGAGATAGAGGTAACCAAGTTCTGAAAATAAAAGGGGAAAAAGGTAGATGTTCAGCTCAGCTTGAAGGGGCTCTCTATGTCGTAGAGTCCCATATCAATGTTGAGGGGGGTCTCCGGTGCGGCGAAGGGCTCCATCTGGTAGAGCTTCACCGTGGGGACGTCGTAGCCGCTCACCAGCTGAGGGGATCGGATGCCCGTCAGTACCAGGGTTACCCTGAGAATGTCGCCCATGTCTGGGTCGACGCGTGCACCCCAGATCACCATCGCCTTGTCGTCCATCAGCTCCGTGACGCACTCCGCCGCCCTGACGGCCTCGCCGAGGCTCATGTCGGGGCCGCCGCTCACGTGGATGAGGGCACCGTCCGCGCCCGAGTAGTCGACGTCCAGCAGCATGTGGTCAAGAGCGTTTCTGGCAGCCTCCTCTGCCCGGTTGGACCCGTTACTCTGGCCCATCCCGACTATGGCGACGTCGCCCTTGGTCATGATGGTACGGAAGTCGGCGAAGTCGAGGTTGATAAGGCTCGGGAGCGCGATGGTCTCCACGATACCCTTCACCATGTTCGCGAGGATGCTGTCGGCGAAGGTGAACGCCGTGTTTATCGGCAGCTCGGGAACCAGGTCCATCAGCTTGTTGTTGTCGATGATGACCGTAGTGTGGGTCGTCTTCCTGATCTTGTTGAGGCCATCCAGCGCGTAGTCGAACCGCCCTTTCTCGTGCCTGAAGGGCATGGTGACAACACCGACGACGATGGCACCCCTCTCCTTGGCCAGCTCGGCGACCACGGGGGCGGCGCCAGTCCCCGTGCCACCCCCCATTCCGGCTGTGATGAAGACGATGTCGGTGCCCGTGACTAGTCTCTCGATCTGGTCCGCGCTCTCCAGCATCGCATCCCTGCCTACGCCAGGCATGTTCCCGGCCCCTAGGCCCCTCGTGATCTTCTCCCCGATTAGTATCTTCTTGTCGGCATGAACGTTGTTGAGGTGCTGCACGTCAGTGTTGATGGCGATGCACTCGGCACCCACCATACCTGACTTCATCAACCTGTCAACAGTGTTGTTGCCGCAGCCACCCACGCCTATGATGATGATCTGACACTCACCGGGCCTCCTGAGCCCCTTCTCATCAACTTCGTGGCGTGTCCAGCTCAGCGCTTTCTCCATGAGAACCATTTCCAATGCCTCCACAGATATCACCGCGAAGCGTTGTCGCTCCAAGTCTCAGATTGTCTCATCTGAATAGGTAATATCTGATCCGACCATAACTAACTGCGATCACCTAATAACATCTGGGAAACGAAGGACTACTGAATTTAACAGAATTAAATTAAAATGTAGACCAACAGGAACAGTGATTTATGTTTTTATGCATTTTTTATTGAAAACCTTCCGAAAAAGCTCAAAAAATGGTCCTTTAGAAGGAGTTAGAAGGGAAAAAAGGACCCAGTAACAACCCTTCTTTTAACATATAAAGTTAAAAGATATCAGTGAGATTCTTCGGGATTATCAAAACGAAACATAAAAAATTACTTATAAACAACCGTTAGCTTCGATATTTTCGAACAATAAGATGCCAATCATAAGCACTCATCAGGCATCTCCAGCACCATTTATTTAGAGGAGAACATCTCAACAGAGGGAGGCGAGGGGCCTCTGCCAAGGATATACATCGACGTCTACGGCTGTAGCGCTAACGTGGCCGACTCCGAGATGGCAGCAGGGCTCCTTGCAGAGGCCGGCCACACCGTCGTGGGCTCCCCCGAGGAGGCCGACGCATATGTCGTGCTGACGTGCACTGTGAAGACCCCCACTGAGACGAAGGTGATCAAGAGGCTCAGGGAGTTATCATCCTCGGGCAGGCCCCTCGTTGTCGCTGGATGCATGCCCAAGGCCCAGAGGGAGCTTGTCGCAGAGGCGGCTCCTGAGGCGAGCCTGGTGGGCCCCGACGACCTCCTGAGCATCGTCGACGCAGTTGATGCTGCACTGGATGAGAGAAGGGTCGAGGAGATCGACGGGAGCCCCGTTGACAGGACCTGTCTCCCAAGATTGAGAGCGAATCCCGTCGTCCATATCGCGCCCATCTCTACCGGATGCCTCGGTAACTGCAGCTATTGCATAGTCCGGAGGGCCCGGGGAAGCCTCCACTCGTTCCCTGCTGAGCAGATCGTGGAAGATGCACGGAGGGCGATCGATGAGGGATGCAGGGAGATCTGGGTCACCGCTGAGGACACTGCGACGTACAGTTCCAGGGGTACTGACCTTCCGGGGCTCCTTGACGAGATCTGTGATATCGATGGGCGTTTCCTAATCAGGGTCGGCATGATGACTCCCAACCAAGCATGTGGGATCGTTGACGACCTCGTCGAGGCGTTCAGATCGGAGAAGATGTTCAAGTTCCTCCACGTGCCGGTACAGTCGGGTAACGACGAGGTACTCGAGAGGATGAGGAGGAGGTACACCGTCGACGAGTTCAGGGGGCTGGTCGCCAGGTTCCGGGATGAGTTCACAAGGATGAGTCTGTCTACTGACATCATCTGCGGCTTCCCCGGGGAGACTGAGGAGCAGTTCGACGACTCCCTCAGGCTCGTGGAGGAGGTCAGCCCAGAGGTACTCAACATCTCGAGGTTCTGGTCGAGGCCTGGCACCGACGCTGCCGCCATGAAGGGGCAGCACCACGGCAGGGTGACCAAGGCCAGGTCGAGGGCGCTGTCATCCCTCTGGAGGCCATTGAGCCTCGAGGGGAACAGGCGATGGGTCGGCTGGGAGGGGGAGATCGTCATCGACGAGGTGGGTCAGGACAAGTCCATGATGGGGAGAAACCTGTCCTATAAACCGGTGGTGGTAAGGGGAGGAATAGCTCTTGGAGAGTTCATCAGGGTTAGGGTGACCGACGCGACCTCCAGCTACCTCCGGGGCTTCATCGTCTGACACCTTAAAAGTCACTGACCACCCGCCTGGCTTCATCCAACATCTCATCCAATCGCTTCCGAGGTGAATTTTAATATCAAGCGGTGGGAGTAGATGGTCTAGAGTGACCTAGGTTGGCGTTCCTCAAGAAGCTTCTCGGGATAAAATCGAAACCCAAGGTCGTCATCGTGACACCCCCGTCCTTCTTCCCGACAACCTTCATGAGACTCCAGGTACCGCCATACTCCCTGGTGCCCGTCGTTAGCATGACACCGCTCCTGCCGCTGGGGCCAGCCTACGTCGCGACATCCTTGAAGCAGGCGGGGTACGACGTCAAGGTCGTCGACCTGACGTTCATCGACAAGAGGAGGCTTAGCGTCGACATGGTGAGGGACGCCATCCTGAATCATAATCCCGACGCAGTCGGACTCTCAGCGCTCACCTGGACCATCACGAAGACGTACGAGATAGCCGACGCCCTGAAGGAGGAGGAAGGGAAGCTCCCCATAATCGTGGGCGGCTCCCACGCATCAGCTCTGCCACATCGGACCCTGGAGGAGTGCAATTCGATCGATGCGGTGGTGGTCGGCGAAGGCGAGTACGTCTTCAAGGACTTCCTGGACGTCCTCTTCGAGAAGGGGTTCAATGGGGAGATGGCGGGCCTCAAGGGCCTGGTTTTCAGGCATGAGGGCAATATAATGGGGGACCCCGCCCCGGCGTATATTGAGGATCTGGACGCCCTCCCCTTCCCGGACAGGAGGATGTTTGACCTCCAGAGGTACTTGGAGTTCTCCAAGCAGTTCATCGCCAAGCAGGTCCCAGTCGCCTCCATAATGACGTCGAGGGGGTGCCCCAACCGCTGCGTCTTCTGCTACAGGAGCAGTAGCGGCTACAGGTATAGGGCGAGGAGTCCCGAGAACGTCGTCAAGGAGATCGAGCACCTGAAGGGCCTCGGGTTCAACGAGGTCCAGATACCAGACGACAACTTCACACACGACCAGCAGAGGATAATGGAGATCTGCAGGCTGCTCAAGAAGAGGAACCTGGATATGACCTTCGACCTGCCCAACGGCATCAGGGTCGACAGGGCAGACGAGGAGCTCCTGCAGGCGATGTACGATGTTGGGTTTTACTCCATCCACCTTGGCGTAGAATCGGGGGACCCCGATGTCCTTAGGACCATCAAGAAGGGAATCACAGTCGATCAGGTGAGGACCGCCGTGAAGGCGGCGAAGAAGATCGGCTACAAGATCATCCTCTACATGATCATCGGCCTACCGGGAAGCAGCGTGGAGGCCGAGAGGCGGAGCCTTGAGCTTGTGCAGGAGCTCGACGTGCCCTTCACGTTCTCGGTGTGCACGCCCTATCCGGGCTCCCCCCTCTGGAACAGCCTCGGCGACGAGATGAAGGACACCTCGTGGGACAGGTTCGATGAGACAGACGTTACCGACCCTCTCTACCTACCCGAGGGGATGACCCTCACCGAACTCCAGGAGTGCGTCAATAGGGCGAACGACTATCTGCTGAAGCCGAAGATCGATGAGGGCTGACGCGAGTTCGGGGACTCAACATTTGTGAGTAGTACTTAAACACAGATCGGGTCGATTACTGTCTGTGTATTCATTGACCGATATGGATGGAAGAGGACATCATCCCGATGTCGACGACTTGATCTCCCTCAGGATCCCTGGTACCTCCAGGGTGACATCAGATGGGAGCAAGGTGGCGTACACAGTCAGGATAACAGACTGGGCGGAGAACAGGTATGAGAACCGCTGCTTCGTCTTCGACTCCCGAAGCGGAGAAACATACCAGATAACGCGTACAGGAGATGCTACGGATCTCCACTGGATCGACCAAAGCTCACTGGCTGTGCTCAAGGGGGGCCCGGCCAAGGACGAGAAGCCTCAGGTCTGGCTCTTCGAGAGCCTGGTGGGAGAGGGGCTTCAGATCACAGACCAAGAGGAGGGCGTCCAGTCCTTCAGACCCTTCGCGGATGGCATCCTGTTCGTAGCGGATGACCCGGAGCGGAAGAGCAGGAAGGAACGGGGGGACAGGTATGGCAACTTCACCCAATTCGAGGGGGAGGAGAGCGCGTCGGCCCTCTACTACACAGGGTTCAAAGAGGTGAAGAACTACCTCGAGAAGGTCAGGGCGGGCAACCCGGAGAAGCCGCCGAAGCCTTTCGTCGAGCTAAGCAGGACGTTCGAGAAGCCCCTTAAGATACTGAATTTCATCCCCTCACGCCAGGACGACGCCGTCTACATCAACTGCCGCAGCAAGGACTACCTCGTCTACCACATGGATGCGAGTAGCTACATGCTGCGGCTCGACCCTTGGGCCGCACTCAGAGAGCATCTGAGGAGTACGGGGGAGAAGGACTCAGCAGATGAAGAGGGCATATCCCACATCGGGGAGCTCACGAGGTTGAACCTTCCCGAGGGAGCCTCCGTGGCGACCGTCTCCCCCGACGGATCCAAGCTCATCATCAGGCACAAGGAGAGGGATAACAAGAGCTACACCCAGGACGACTTCTGGATCCTTGAGCCAGGGAAGGTTGCTGGAAACCTTGATGAAACAGACCTCGGAGCCAAGATGGTCAACATCACGGACGCCCTGGATAGGCCAACTTCACTGGAGGCCTGGATCGACGACGGCATCTACGTGAGCTACTCCGACAGCACCACCTTCAGCGTGACCAGGGTGAGCGAGTCAGGGGAGATCGAGAGGCTCGACCTCAAGGGAGTTTACCCCATAAGGGGCGCCCACATCTCCGAAGGGGGCTACATGACCTACATCGGCAACAACGCGACCTCGTTCCCTGAGGTTTACGTCTCCACGAAGCCTGTTTCCTCCGAGGACTGGGAGCT
>DATLAV010000071.1:0-12243 GCA_035527235.1 Patescibacteria group bacterium
ACGGGCAGCGAGGAGAGGAACGTGGAGTTCAAGCTATCCGAGGTGCCCCCGAACCTGATAGGGGACCTTGAGGCCCTGGGGGGCGTCAAACAGGTGACCCAGGAAAACGGCAGACTGTACGTCTACGCAAACATGGATAGAGACTACGAGGTCTCCAAGACGATCGTGGACCATGGAGCCGTGATACTGCTCATGAGGCCCAAGGAGTACAGCCTGGAGGAGATATTCATGAAATACTACGAGGAGGCATAGAGATGGCCGGAACGCTAACAGTGGCGACAAAGGAGCTCAGGGACCAGTTCGGTAGCAAGCGCTTCCTGATCCTGTTCGGCCTTGTGCTCCTCCTCTCCACCCTGGCCGCATATCAGGGAGTGGACTTCATCCGGAACAACACCCAGGCGGGCTTCGTCTACATCTTCTCCGGAACCCAGATGAGCTTCTCATTCATCCAGACCATGGTCTACTTCGGACCCCTGCTGGGACTCGCCCTCGGCTTCGACGCCATCAACAAGGAACGCGCCACAGGCACCCTCTCGATACTGCTGGGCCAGCCCATATTCAGGGACTCGGTGATCAACGGTAAACTCATCGCTGGGGCCACCGCCCTCACGACCCTGGTCATCGGCACAATAGGGATCATGTGCGGTGTGTCGATACCCCTGTTGGGCTTCGGACCGACGTTGACGGAGACGTCGAAGATAGTGGCCCTCGCGCTGCTGACCATCGTCTACCTGGTCTTCTGGCTCAGCCTGGGAATACTCTACTCGGTGCTGACCAAGAGGACGGCGACGTCGATAATGGCGTCAATAGCCACATGGCTGACGTTCTCCATCATCATCACCATCCTCGCGTCCGTCGTCGCCGGCTTCATCGTCCCCCTCCCGGGGGGAACCTTCCGGTCACAGACCGAGGGGGGTGGTATGCAGATAAGCCCCGAGTTCAGGGAGGCGATGGAGGAGAGGGCTGCCGTGACCTCCACGATACAGAAGATCTCTCCGACGAACCTCTACGAGGAGGCGGCATCCGACATCCTGGGCGTGGTCGGGGGCTTCATGAGGGGCATGGGCCACCAGGAGTTCCAGAGGACCCTGACGCTGGGGGAGGCCCTCGCCGCTAATTGGGCAAACATTGCCACCATAGTCGTGGGGCTGGTGATATGCTTCGCGGCGTCATACATGATCTTCCTACGCTCGGAGATCAGGCCCGGGGATTAACCCTTTTTTCTAGGCACCGCGAGTTGAAACCTCTTTGTGCTCTGTTTTCCTCATCCATTAGTCATTTTATCAAGTTAACGTATCGTCAAAGTAACTGGATGAGGTGATCTGATGGAGGTCAACGAAGCCAAGCCCTCAACCAGGATGAAGCTCTTCTTCTGGTTTATACTGGGCTCCTTCTCGGTCTTCTTCGCCGAGGTGGTCTCGGGCTCCCAGATACTCGCCTTCTTCACGCCCATCGACTGGCTCCTGGTCTTCCCCCTCTACACACTCCACACCCTCGTCCTCTGGACCGTCGTCTTCAGGTACGGGAGGGGGCATCTCTACGCCCTGTTCCCGGCGGGAGCCCTGTTTGGCCTCTACGAGGCGTACATCACCAAGGTGATCTGGTATCCGGGCTGGAGCGAGTCCCCCATCTACGTGGGGGGCGTCGCCCTAGTGGAGACGCTGCTTCTCGTGCTCTTCTGGCACTCCTTCATGGCCTTCATCGTCCCCCTCTTCCTGGCCGAGGGTGTCCTCACCTCCTCAAGGGAGGTCTACACGCTACTGCCGGGGAGGGTCAAGGCCGTGTTCACGTCCAAGAGCGCCCGCAGGATAGCGATACTCCTCGCCATATCGGCGGGTATATTCCAGAGCATTGGGGCCCCCACCCCCCTCCACTCCCTGGCGTCAGGCGTCCTCAACCCCATCTTCCTGATGGCCCTGATCGCAGCATGGCGAAGGAGGGGCGGTGCAGAGTATGGTTTCAGGGACCTACTCCCCGGCCCACGGGGGTTCGGGGTGCTCCTGGTCCTCCTCGGGGCGGACTACGTGATCCTCGGGGTCCTGCTGAACCCTGATCTGCTCCCAGGGATCGGGCCTCAGGCCACCGTCTGGGCCATGTACGCGTTCTTCAGCTTCCTACTGTACGCAGCTGTGAGAAGGTCCGGAGCGGCCGTCGAGGAGAGGTCGGATGTTTATCATCTGGACACCTCTGTCCGTTGGATAGCGATCCTTACGATCCTCTTCACGGCTGGGTCGGTCTTCGGCAGCGTGACCGGGTTCGGGTTCATCTTTGCGATGCTCGCGTGGGTGATTGGCATATCCATAGGACTGGTCACTCTCGGATACACCATCCGACAGGTTAACCACATGTCTGGCCGATGACCTTGCATCGGAAACGACCACTCTCAGGGACAGGGTCGATGAGGTCTACACGAGGAGGAAGGAGCTCCACTAGGAGAGGGATGCAGCGTAGAAGACTGGAGGGCGTCCCCCGAGGAGTCGTCTACCTTGCATAAAAGGAAATATTTTTCACGGATGACTGTTTAGTTAAGACATAGAGATGGCAAGTGAAGAACTCGATAAGAAAAACTTCGAGAATATAGTGTTGTTCTATCGAGATGAACTCAAGGAGCTCGATGACGGGACCAGGGCACGGGAACTATTCCCAAAGGGCCTACGCCGAAGGCTTCTGGACCTGGGGGTCCTCGTCTACAGGCGTGGCCGGAGCGGCCTGAGGTACCTCCTGAGCGCGACGACCAAGGACCTGCTGAACAACATGCCCGCCTCAGCCATCTGAGACCCAGGCAAACAATCTACCTTCCATGATGATCCCCTTTAAACAGATGCCGGCGATCAGACACACGTAGGCCAAGGAGCTGGATGCGACATGGGGATATTCGGTTTCTTGAGGCCAAACCTCCCCGCCCTCGAGAGAAGAAGGGACGTTACAGGCCTATTGAGGGCCCTGAAGGGCTCAGACGAGGAGCAGAGGAAGAAGATCGTCGAGATCCTCTGCAGGATATGTGACGAAAAGGCCGTCGAACCCCTTGGAAAGGCGCTACAGGAAGGCAACTGGCACGTGAGGGCCGGTGCCACCGAAGCCCTAGGTTGTTCGGAGGACGCCAGGGCAGGGCCTCTCATCGCCTCAGTCCTCGCGGATGAGCGACCCGAGGTCAGGAGGGCGGCCGTGAGCTCCCTGGCGCGGCTAAGCTGGGAGCCTCGGAGCGCCTCCGAGATGATCCATTACCTCATCGCAAAGGGTGACTGGCATGGTCTCGGGGAGATGGGGGAAGAGGCCTCGGACGCCCTTGAGGAGGCCCTGAGCCACCCCGATCCCGCGGTGAGGGGGGTGGTCATTAGCGCCCTCGGGAGGATGAAGGGGCCGAGGGCCTACAGGGCGATCAGCGGCGCCCTCTCCGAGGACGAGAACCCGGGGGTCAGGTTCAACGCCGTCCTCTTCCTGAGGGGCATGGGGGCGGAGGCCCTGGAGCAACTGATCTCGGCGCTCGGGGACGATGTCTGGGAGGTCAGGAACAGCGCCGCGGAGGGCCTGATCGACATGGGGGCGGAGGCCTTGGAACCCCTCATGGAGGTCCTGGCCTCCGAACTTGAGTACGCCCGAAGCCGCGCCGCATCCGCCCTCGGAGAGATAGGCGACACGAGGGCCGTGGAGCCCCTTATCAGTCTGCTGGGGGATGAGCATGACTTCGTCCGATGGAACACCGTCAACGCCCTCGGCATGATCGGGGATGACCGGGCGGTCGAGCCCATCATCAGGCTCCTGAGGGACGGGAGCGTCGACGTCAGGAAGGCCGCCGTCGAGGCCTTGGGCGAGATCGGGGGGCCCACTGCTGAGAGGGCGTTATCGGGGCTAGCTGAGGGCAACGGCGAATTGAAGGAGTTGGCGGTGCGTGCCCTGGCGGAGCTCAGAGAAAGGGTGGAAGGGTAAACGCCGTTTTCCCTCACAGGGTTCACTACGCTTATCTGGTCTCCCATCACCCTTAGGATCGTGATGTCGAGGCCCTTCCTGAGCATGGCCCTTCAGGCCGTCACATCCCTATTCGTCTCAGCCATGTCGTTCTACGTCCTCGACGTCTGGTTGCTCTTCTACTTTCTGGACCATCTCTCCCCGGGCATGCTGTTCGAGGGGCTCTCGATGACCATCATATTCATCGTCCTGAGGGTCGGCGTCCTCGGCCTCTCCCTCGGCACGTTGATGGGACTGGAAGGCTTCGAATGGTCAAGGAGGAGTCTATCCTGCCTCATCAAGCCTTGGGGGATCGTCGCGATCCCACTGTTGACAACGTTCACGCTCTGGATGGATCGGCTCGGGGGCATCATACCGGGTCTCAGCGCGGCACTGTCACGGCTCAGCCTCGTCCTCCTCCTCTTCCTCCTCGACCAGTACAGGATGATCGTCTTCTTCAGAGCGAGAAAGGCCTGCTCAGCCCCGGTAACGGGGGCAGTTGAGCCGATCCCCCTGAGAACCTTCTATATCCTAGGCGCCGTGTCCATGGCCACCTTCGCCATCCTTGACCTCCCCCTGGGGGTGTCACGCATCTCATCGGTGACGGGAGCCCTGTACTTCACCCTCTTCATACTGCTGAGAGCGGGCCTAGCCGGATTCATCACATATCGCAACCAGGGGGAGCTCGTCGCCAAGAGGCTGGTCACCTCCATCGTCCTCGCCCTCGCGCTCTACGGCCTGCCCCTGAACACCACCATCAGCGGCCTCCCATGGCCTCCCTACACCTTCTATCTGCCCCAGTACGATCCCGTCCAGAACTTCCTCTCGCTGATGGGCGTCCCCTCCCCCCTCGCTCAACTTGCGTCGGGAGTATTCCTAGCACTCGTCTACGACCTCCCCCGACTTCTGCTTCTCCTGGGGCTTCTCAGGTCCTCCCTGCTGAGATCGAGAGACCCCAAGGCCTAGTTCGATCACCTTCTCGAGTGAGGTCCGTCGGGAAAAACTGATATGGTTGAAAATCTCTCATCTGAGGTGTGTCCAATTTGAAGGTTCTAGGAATCGTCGGCAGCCCCAGAAGGGAAGGCAACACGGCGAAGCTCGTCGAGGCGGTCCTCCAGGGTGCGAAGGAGGCGGGGCACCAGCCCGAGGTCTTCTACCTCAGCGACATGGACATCGGTCCCCTGGAGGCGGAGGGCGATGCCCTCGTCTACCCCGAGGACGACATGAACCGGCTCTACCCCCACCTCGAGTCCATGGGCGCCCTCGTCCTGGGCACGCCCATCTACTACGACCACGTGAGCGCCAGGACGAAGACGTTCATCGACCGCCTCCACTTCTACAGCAGGACCCACGGCGAGGAGTACCGCCGGAGGTTCCCCAACGGTGTCAAGGCCGTCACGGTCACCACACAGGGGGCCGGGAACGCCGACAGGTACGACTACGTCCTCGACTGGATGAAGGGGCGCCTCGAGTACTACTGGGGCATGGAGGTGGTCGCGAGCCTAAAGGCGGAGTCCACCGATAGCAACCCCGTGGGGAGCAGAGAGGAGCTCCTCAAGAGGGCGAGGGAGATAGGTAAAAAACTGTAGACCTCGAGGAGAGCGTCCAGCTTGACGCTGATCCGTACCCCATTTTCCCTGATATGTTTCACTGATTCATAATACAATAATAAGATTAGCTATTTTTAGGGTCTGATCGAGAGATCCCCCGCCTGGAGCACATATCATGAACGTTGATCCGGCCCTTCAACCCGCCGAGGCAGTCGACAGGCAGAGTTCCTACCCAGGAACTGCAGACGGTAGACCCCCAGGAGAGGTCATACGCGTTCTACACGTCGACGACGAATCCAGCGTGCTCGAGATCGTGAAGATATACCTTGAACGCGTCGAGCCCACACTGAGAATTGAGTCCACCACATCGGTGACCAAGGCCCTAGAACTCATCAGGAGTAACCATTACGACTGCATAATCTCCGACTACAGGATGCCCGTGATGGACGGGATCGAGTTCGCCAAACGGATCTCGAAGAGGGAAGGCGTACCCTTCATCATCTACACCGGGCAGGGGAGCGAGGAGGTCGCCGAGGTCGCCTTCGAAGCCGGCGTCGACGACTACCTGAGGAAGGAGCTCGATCCGAGCCACTATCAGGTCCTCGCTAAGAGGATCACCACCGCCGTCGTGAGGAGTCGCGCGGATGTCGCCCGCAGGGAGGCGGAGGATTCCCTCAGGGCGTCCGAGAGGATGTACAGGAAGCTCGTCGAACTGGCCCCCACCGGCATCTTCACGTTGGACTTCAAGGGCTTCATCAGGTCCGCCAACTCGGCCTTCTTCGAGCTGACCGGGTTCCCCGAGGATGAGATCGTGGGGAAGCACTTCTCCAAGATCGGGACCGTGAGGCTGAGCCGTATCCCATCATATATTTCGATGTTCTCCAAGATCCTCAGGGGGAACACATCCGAGCCCTTCGACTTCTTCTACAAGAGACGTAATGGATCCGATGGTTGGGGGGAGGCTCACGCGAGCATCGTCGAGCTCGAGGAGAACAAGAAGGTCATCCTGGTCATCGCCAGGGACATCACCGATCGCAGGCAGGAGCAGGAGAGGCTCAAGGTGCTGAGTCGCCTCACGCGCCATGACATCCGGAACAAGCTCTCCGTCATCGGTGGGCATCTGGAACTTGTCAAGATGGATCTCAGAGATGGCAAGGACTTCCGTAACAGCCTAGACGCGATCGAGGACGCCGCTAAGAAGATTCAGAGCATCATTGACTTCGCCGCCAACTTCGAGAGGCTGGGAACCGAGGAGAGGAGCTCAATAAAGGTGTCGGACACCTTCGAGTCCGCCAAGATCATGTTCAGCCTAGTGGGCATCAGGGTGGAGAACTCTCTCGGGAACCTCACCGTGCAGGCCGACTCAATGCTCAAGTCCGTCTTCTACAACCTCATCGACAACACCCAGAGACACGGGGAAAAGGTCAGCGTGATCAGGGTCTACGCTACGGATGACAGTCGGCGGATCGTCTACGAGGACGACGGCGTAGGCCTGAGGCCCGAGAACAGGAGATACTTCAACGGCCCCATCGACGAGATGAGCGCCCACGGGATGACCCTGATCAAGAAGGTCATCGAGTCCTACGGCTGGACCATGACGGAGGAGGGGCGCACCGGCGAGGGCGCACGCTTTGTGATGACGCAGCCAGAGCCCATTAAGGAGTAGAAAAAGGGGGTCAGAAGATTTTGATGTTCAGCGTCCCTATGATCACCAGTAGCTCAAAGACGACCATGTAGCCGTAGACGTACTTCCTGATGCTGGCGACTTGGATACTGTCGAAGGCCCCCATTATGGGGAACAGCTGCCTAAGGAGGAACAGGCTCATCAGCACCGTGAAGATGGGCAGGAGCATGTTGAAGCCGAGCTGCACGTAGGTGAGCGGCGTCACCGTCATCACGAAGAGCACCCCGACCACCATGAGCTGCACCTTTCTCTTCCAGCTGAGGAGCAATGCTAGGTTCTTCACCCCGAACTTAGCGTCCTCCACCATGTCTAGGCTGTCCCCGAAGATGGGATTGGCCGCGGAGGAGTAGATCGCGAAGAGGAAGCCCGAGAAGAGTGCGGCCATCGACAGGCCCCCGGTTATGGCGTAGCTGCCCACGAGGCTGCAGAATGGGAAGCCCGAGAAGATGACGAGGTCCTTCATCAGGAACCGGCTCTTGAGCCTGATCCCCGGGAACGAGTAGAGGGAGAAGACCACCCAGTAAGTAAGGCTGAACAGGAAGCTGTAGATGTTCACCTGGTAGGCCAGGACGAGGCCGATGAGGGCGGTGGCGTAGACGATCATCATGACGTTCCTCTCGCTCACGGCCCCCGAGGGGAGCGGGCGCTCCTTCTTCACCTCGTTAAGGCTGTCCATCTCCTGATCGATCACGTCGTTGTAGAAGTAGACAGAGATGGCGAGGAAGAACATGGAGACTACCGTCACGATGGTTGGTACCAGCGGTGGGAATCCCCTTCCCACGATCAGGCACGCCACGATGGTGCTCCAGGTCCAGACGAAGATCCCCTGCAGCTTCGCCTTGAACATCAGGCTGAAGGTCTTAGGGAGACTTGCGTACCGATTTTCGACCATTATTTTTCACTGACTTTGTTAGTGTCAACCATGTATTTAAAATATGAACGTTTTTCCTGTATTTCAGGTAAAGTTAAAACATCTAATAGTAAAAATCGACGGTAACTAATGCAGTTGCAACCTGTAACTGTTTAAAAAAGAGAGAAGAGGTCAGCCCTTTCTGAGCAGGAAAAAGCCTGCCGCCGCCAGCACGACCACCACCCCCACAGCTGGAAGCAACAGGTTCAAGGGCAGACCGGAGGAGCCGCTGCTCTCCTCCACATCGAAGATGACCTCGTCGAGGTCCTCCAAGTCCTCCAGGTCCCAGACAACCCTCTGCGAGTCCTCCGAGATGGGGGGCGTGGTCAGCTCTGGGACCTCCATGACGACGGACTGTCCCCCGCTCGACTCCCCCTCGAAGACGAGCTTCATATCCGCCTCTGAGCCGCTCGACATCTCCTCGAGGAGTCTGAGCATGGGAGTATAGGATTGAGTTTCAAGTCCCAAGTCCTCGAGCGAGAACGATGTGGTGTACTCCCCTCCCGTGATCTGATAGTCTGCCTCCAGGTTGAGTTCCTCGAACCCGAAGTAGGTCGGCAGCCAGAACTCCTCGATCATCTCCTCGTCGTCTGGATCGATCCAGGGATCCTCCAGCTGCTCCTCGAGGATCTTGTCCTTCATGGCGTTCATCTGTGCGTCGAGGTCCCCCGTCAGGGTTCCATGGAAATAGACCTCGAAGGTGAGGCTCTCACCGAGGAATGTGACGCTCATGTCGAAGGAGTTGAGAGTAGTGAAGGGGATCTCCTCCAGCTCCAGGTCCTCCTGGGCGTACTCGAGCCCCATGTTGCCGGCGGCCGTCTGCAGGCCCTCCTGGAAGTCCCCTTCTAGGGTCATGCTGACCGAGAACGTTGCGTAGGTTTCGCCAAGGTCGCTCCCCGTGACCTCCAGCTCACTCAGGAACAGGTTGCCATCGGAGGCCTCGGTGACCTGGGCGGATAGCATCGTCTCCATCTGCGGTACCATCGCCAGCATCTCCTCGATGGACTCCCTGGGGAACATGGCATAGTACAGCTTGACGTCTGCGTCGAGGGTGATGACCCCCTCGAAGGGGGGCTCGACCACCGTCACAACAAGGTCACCACTGATCCCCACGTAGCCGGGGTAGTCGACCTCGAGGGTGATCTGTGACCCCTCAGCGTCGCCCTGGACCGCGAACTCCAACTCCAGGTTTGAGAGGGATGATGCATACTCAGGGCTCAGCTGGACGGAGGACTCCCCCGTGAAAAGAGTCTCATCTCCCTCGGTCTCCAGGTCGAGGCTCATCTGGACCGCCTCAAGCCCGTCGTACAACTCAACGGAGCCAATGTATCCGGTGGATACCATTCCCGCCCGCAGCATGACGCTGCCGTCGGGATAGAACTTGAACGTCACATGATTGTCGTACTCCTCGTCCGCCGCGAGGGCTACCATACCGGCGACTGATACGGCTAACCCGAGGCATAGAAGAAGGGTTACGAGGCCGTGTTTACTGTTAACTCTAGGTGACTTTGAATCGTTCATGCTTGTCAGGGGATGATCTGGGGATATAAAGAAACTGGTTGAGATTACCTGTACTCCTCGTACAGTTGATCTATCCATGAAAAGAAAGCACCGATGAAAATGGGGGACATCGGTCACGTGAGGGAGAGGTAACGTCCGCCGGGAGGAGAAGTGGAGATGGTTCCCTACTGGAGGTTGACGGTGATCTCAGGGCCGCCTCTCATCGAGTTGCCGACGTAGCAACGGCCGGCCTCCTCCAGAACGCCCTTCCTCTGCTCCTCGGTCAGTTCGCCATTTACTTTGACCGTCAGGATGAAACCGGCCGCCCGGGGCGGGTTCCTCTCGTACCTGTTCTTGACGTCTATCTCGATACCGTCGTACTCTATTCCCTCCTTGCTTAGGTATCCCTCAATGTGCATGGCCGTGCACATCCCGAGGGCCGCCACCATGAGGGAGCCGGGGCTCATACCGACGTAGGAGCTGCCTTCGCCCACCTTGCCTGACACCAGCTCGACGCCCTTGTACTCAGCCTTGAACTGGTGACCGGCCACCTGAGTGATCTTCATGCTCAATTTGGATTCTCACGTTATCTGCCAGAACTGAATAAATACCTTGCCCCGTTACATTCCGCACACCCTAAAACCTGTGCTCCTGATAGGGGGGGACGCCCACCCTCAAAGGTTTAAGCCGAGAACTACACAATTAGTCCCTGATCAAGATGCCTGACGAACTGGATATTCTGATCAAGAACGCCACCATAGTTGACGGGACCGGCGCCCCCTCTTATAGGGGCGCCGTGGCGATCAAGGGTGAACGAATCGCCGCAGTCGGCAAGGTGGAGGGCGACCTCAAGGAGGACGCGAGGACCGTCATAGACGCGAAGGAGCTGGCAGTCACACCTGGCTTCATCGACGTCCACAACCACGGCGACCTGAGCATCCTCTACTACCCCAAGGCGGACGGATTCGTCCGCCAGGGGATCACGACCTTCATCGGGGGCAACTGCGGGGACAGCCCGGGGCCCTTCGGTGACTGGATAGGTCTCCCCTGGTTCCTGGGCGACGTCTATACCGACGTCGGGCCCATGATGTACAACAAGGACTGGCTGCAGCCCAGGGACCTGGTGAACGAGAGGCACAGGGAGCTCTACGGCTGGGAGATCGACTGGAACACCATGGGTGAGTTCTTCGAGAGGGTGGAGAAGAAGGGGATGAGCCCCAACATGGCACCTCTGGTGGGCCACGGAGACATCCGCAGCCTCGTGATGGGACCCGACTTCAAGCGCCACGCCACCCGGAAGGAGATCCGGGAGATGAGGAAGCACACAGAGCAGGCGATGGAGGACCTCTGCATCGGCATCTCCGTTGGCAGGGATTATGACCCCGGCATCTGGGCGGACTTCGACGAGATCCTCGCATGCGCCAAGGTTGCCGCCAAGTACGGCGGTGTCTACGCTAGCCACAGCCTCCGCACTGGCCACCGGAAGGCGAGGAGGCCCGGGGAGCCTGGGCCCGTGCCCAACAAGGGCGTCTTGGAGGCCATCGACGTCGGGAGGAAGGCGAAGATGTCCGTCCAGATCTCCCACATGGGCAATCAGTTCACGGTGAGCCCTAGTGACAACAGGGCGATGACCGAGACCGCCATCAAGGAGACCTTCAAGGTCGTCGACGACGCCCGGGAGGAGGGCATCGACGTCTGCTTCGACGTCATCCCCCACCACCAGACCGGGGGAATCAGCACCAACCCGTGGCTCGTGGGCCTTCTCAAGCCGTGGCTCAACATCGCGGGTACGCCGGAGCAGCTCGCCAAGGCTCTGAGGATGCCCGACTTCAGGGAGGAGATCAAGGCGTCCATCTGGGCGGGGAAGCACTACAGCCTTAACCCCAACATCAGTCCGACATGGGCAGGGGGGCGGGTCATCGCCGTCTGCAAGGAGGAGGGGTTCGTCGGGAAGACCGTCGCCGAGGTGGCGGAGGAGCTAGGAATGGAGCCCCTCGACGCCCTCATGGAGGTTCTGATGAGGGACCCAGAGACGAAAGCCGTCTCCCGGAGGAGCGACGACGACTGGGTGAAGCTGAAGTACTTCAAACACCCCTACATGATGGTGGGGATCGACACCTTCGCCGTCGACGAGACCCGGGAGGGGATCCACACTGCCCCAGGGCTGCCAAACGAGAACAGCTTCGGCGGCCACACGCGCTACCTGCGGCGGGCGGTGAGGGAGACGGGAACCCTGAGCCTAGAGGAGGCGGTGAGGAAGATCACGAGCCTGCCGGCGTCCAAGTTCAAGCTCACCGACAGGGGTGTCCTCAGGAGCGGCGCGTTCGCCGACATCGTGATAATGGACCCCGAGAAGGTCACCGACAGGGGGACCCAGCTCGAGCCCCGCCAGTACCCGGAGGGCATCAACTACGTCGTCGTCAACGGCGCCGTCGTCGTGAATAAGTCGAAGCACACGGGGGAGCTCCCAGGAAAGATACTCTACAGGGAGTAACTCCCACCAACTTTTTTCCTCGTTAATGTTAAGCGTAGTAAACCTCAATATCCCTCGATCGTCATGTCGGATGAGTACGATTTCATAATAAAGAACGCCCTTATCGTCGATGGCACCGGTTCGGTCCCCTTCAAGGGGGGCGTAGCCGTCAGCGGTGAGA
>DATLAV010000072.1:0-4193 GCA_035527235.1 Patescibacteria group bacterium
GGCGCCGAAGTACTCGTCAAGCACCACGTAGCCGTCCTTCACGACCATGGCGCTGTCCACCCCCAGGCCGCTGCGCCTGATGTCCTCCACCATGGCGTCGAGGGTGTCGGCGTCCATCCCAACCTCGCTGGGTTGAGCGTACCTCCAGCCGTCCGTCGGCCAGTACGACTCCAGCCTCCTCGGCTTCGCAGGTGGCTCGGTCTCGAGGCTTCTCAGCATCACCTTCATCTGGTTCACGAGCCAGGCCTCGTCTCTCCCGACCCTGACGTTGTAGAGGACGAACATCCTTCCCTCGGGGCTGACCCATCCCACCATCAGACCGGGGACGGTGAGGCCGCCTCCGGTGAGGGCGAACCTTCTTTTGAAGACCCGTTTGCCCCCGAGCTTCACGTACTCGCCATCGTCGACGCCTGTCACGTCGCTGTTTTTCCTTGCCTCCTCTATGATCTGGTCAGTGAACTCCTCAAGCCCGCTCGCCTGCCCGGCACCCCATACGACTCCGACGATGTTAGCCGACTCACCCTGAGACTCGGCCTGGACGTCTCCAAACCAGTACGAAGGCATCTTGAAGTAAACTACGGCTTCACTCAACGCGCAGTCATCTGGGTAAAAGAAGCTGAACCCGTACTGGTTGAACCCGTTGTACCCCGGCGGGGGGTCGCCTCTATGCTGCCAGAGGTTGAAGCCAGTCACAACAGCCACCACGAAAAATATGACGACGGCGTCCCGGTGCCTTGAAAGAAGCGCTGCCATCATACCTCACCACTATATGTACTGGAGTATGGGCTTCGGGTACTTCCTCTTCAGCCTCTCGTATCTGACGCAAAGCTGCCAAAGCACGACGAGCCCCACAGCCCAGAACACCAAGGACTCCGGGAGCGACCTGTAGAAGGGCGGCACGTATCTCCGAGGCGCGTAGTCAGGCCACTGCAGCCTGTAGAGCCACAGATGGATCACGTAGAAGAACAGGGGGTTCCTGCCGAAGGTGAGCAGCACGCCTGATAGCCCGCCCTTGAACCACTGCCTCTCCTGGATGTGGAGGCCCAGCGCCATGAAGAGAAGCATCATCCCCAGGGTGTATAGGAGGAACGCGACGCTGGGCGGGTACTTGCTCACGTAGAGCCAGTCGATGAGCGTGTTGCCTCTCCGGGGGAGCAGGTTACCGAAGCCGTTCAGCCAACGCACCACGAAGAAGAGCACGATGGAGGCAGCGCCCCCGACGGCGAAAGGCGTTTTCAGCCTCTTCACCTGCTCCATGTCCTTGCCCTTCAGGTAGCTGCCGAGGCTCCACCCTAAGCCCATGACGCCGATCCACGGTATTATGGGGTATAACCCGTAGTAGGGCCACCGGTCGTAGTTGGGCTCATGCAGTATTACGCGGAGGTACCAGCCCCAGTTGGGCTCCGCCGGTATGAAGCTCAGGTCCAGGAACTGGTGGTTCAGCACGATGATGAGGCTCAGCGCCAGTATCAGCTTCCACGGCAGCCTGCGGGCGACGCTGAAGATTATGAGGCAGACGCCTATGCACGCTATTACGCCGAAGTACGTCCAAGGCATGCTGAACGCGGGCGACATGAAGAAGGCCTCCAGGAAGAGGAGCACGAGCCCCCGCTTGATGAAGTGGAGAGTCATGTCAATCTCGCCCTCCCCCCTCTCCAGCCTCTTGGCCGCCGAGATGGCGAGCACCGTCCCCGCCAGGAAGATGAAGGTGGGAGCGCAGAAGTGGCTCACGAACCGCTCCAGGAACCAAGTCGTGTTCAGGAACGGAGGCATACGCCCAAGTATACCCTCGCCGCCTCCATGGTGCTGGCTCCAGAAGTTGGAGACGTGGTCCCAAGCCATGACGGCCATCACTATGCCTCTGGTGAAGTCTATGAAGTCAAGCCTCGGGAACCTCGCCTTGGCTTCGGAGACGGTCTCCTGTAGCGTCGCTGAACCCATGGAATCGCCTTTTATGTGTTACACGAATCTACTCATAAGATCTATTCAGCTTTGATGGTGGGGCCGCAGGAGCCTTCATTGTAGTCTAAGCCTCGCTCTTGGTGAGGCCCCCGATGAGCTTTGACTCGCAGATGTCTATCCTCAGCGTCCCGTTCGCCCCGGTTACGACCAGAACCCTCCCCTCTATATACTCCAGCTCGCTTATCTCCCCCAGCTCCCCCTCGATGAAG
Organism: Patescibacteria group bacterium; assembly: GCA_035527235.1. GTDB lineage: Archaea > Thermoproteota > Bathyarchaeia > TCS64 > TCS64 > BS750m-G28. The sequence continues at coordinate 2,172 of DATLAV010000072.1, forward strand.
ACGCCGCCGTGGGGCTCCTTAGACAACATCATCTGGTGCAGGTGCTTCTTGGACTTCAGCTCAACCGAGAACGAGTGCCTCAACTACCTCACATCCGGTAAGCATCCGGGGAGGGTCATAAGGGCTCCCAACGTAATTTATAGGGACTTTAATATCGTTGCTGCAGAGTTAGGATATAACATTGTGAGGAAGCGAGCTTGGAGACCCTTTGCGACATCTTCTTCGAGTTCTCCAACGAGGACCGTCTGATGATACTGCACACGTTGAAGGAGACCTCCCTCACCGTCACCAGCCTCTCCCGGGAGCTGGGCCTCACGACCCAGGAGACGAGCCGCCACCTCTCCAGACTCGGCGACGCGGGGCTGACCCGCAAGGACCCGGAGGGCAACCACCACCTTACGCCGTACGGGCTCATGTCCCTAGAACAGCTGCGGGGCTTCCGGTTCACCTGCAGCCACAGAGACTACTTCAGAACCCACGACGTCACGCGGCTGCCCCCGGAGTTCGTCGCCCGCATAGGGGAGCTGGAGCCATGCACCTACGTGGACGACGTCATGGTGATCTTCCACAGGATCGAGCAAGCCTTCAAGGACGCAGAGGAGTACGTCTGGCGGATGACGGACCGGTACATCCTGACGGCGATCCCCGTCATGGAGGAAGCTCTGCAGAGAGGCGTCGAGTTCAGGCTCCTCGAGCCCAGGGACATCGTCATACCGCCGGAGTTCGACAACGGGCCGATCCTACAGGAAGCCCTCCGGTCGAGACAGTTCCGCAACAACGTCGTCGACCATGTAAACGTGTTCTTGGCCATCTCAGAGAAAGAGGTCGCGGGCATCTGCTTCCCGGGTGACGACGACCGTATGGATTACAGGGGCTTCGCCTCCGACGACCCTGGGGTCCACGGGTGGGCGACGGACCTCTACGAGTACTACTGGGAGAGGTCGGAGAGAAAGACAGCGCTGAGGTCCCCTCCCGCGCCCGGCTAGAAGCCCATGCCGACACTGACGCAGTCGTCGCCGACGCCTTAGCTGAAGGGCAACCAGGCGAGACCCCTCAACGCTCGACGCTGACGCGTCAGTATTGGGGGTTGAGCCTCTCTGGCTGGAAGGAAAAACAATGGCAATACCATGAAATCCACATGGCTTCCAGAGAGACTCCAATGCTTACCCAGACGGCATAATTTAAACCCTTAGTTGGCGTTCACCATAAAAATTAGATGACTCCAAACCTCTTGCACGGCTTCTGATTAGGCTTAGATGCCACGACTTCTTCCTCCACCACTGGGACAACTCTACACGAAACCCAAGACGTAGCCCACATACAGTCCCATGATTTAAGCTGCACAGTGTTCCCTCAGGCGTGTTGAGAGCTCTACTTGTAGGCTCTGTCGAAGGTAAGCTCCGCGATATCGGCTGCGTAGTGGCTTATCTTCTTGATGCTCTCCCTCATGGTTATGATCTGGGAGAGGGCTGTAAGGTTGTTGTGCTTCCCGAAGTAGGGAATAGGCGTGATCGTCTCATACAGATCCGCGATCTTCAGCTGGTTGTCTATTATCTCGTTTACCTTGCTAACGTCTTTCGTCAGGTAGGCCCTCACGGCCATATCGTATGTCGTGAAGGCGATCTCAGCGGCCTCCTGTATCGTTGAGTAAACCTCCGTCGGCACGGATATATCTAGGTCGATTAGGGAGATCATGCTCCGCGAGATCTGTGCCATGTGGTCGCTGATTCGCTCGATCCGGTGGACGAGTGTCTGGTAGTCGAGGCAGTCGAGGGGGTCGAGGCTCAGCTGTTTCGCGAGGAAGGGGTTGACGGCCGCCAGCCGTATCATCCTGAGCAGGAGAAACACGAGTTTATCGACTTCTTCCTCCAGCGAGTATATCACTTGAAGCAGCTCCCGGTCCATATCATGGAAGGAACTCAACACGCCCCTGCACATCGAGTAGGTGATGATGTGCATCCGCTCAATGCTAGAGATCACTGAGGCTTTCGACTCGTCTAGGAGCGTCTGCAGCGTGATGCT
>DATLAV010000073.1:0-8046 GCA_035527235.1 Patescibacteria group bacterium
TACTCGGGGAGGGCCTCCACGAACTCCTTGACGGGCAGCCCAGCGTGCTCCTCCCTCACCAGGGCCTCCACCTCGACGTCCCCACACTCCACTGGCCTCAGGCACATCCGGGCAAGTATCACCAGCTTCCGGGCGAAGTCCCCGCCCCCCAGGTCCACCCTAGGGTCGGGCTCGGCGTAGAACCTCGGCGGTCCCATCGCCTCCCTAACGGCCTCGCTGAGGGAAGTCCCGTCGTTCAGCCGTTGAGAGACGTAGTTCATCGTCCCGCTGAGGCATCCACTGAAGCCGTCGACGCCGCATGAGCCCAGGCTCCTCAGCAGGTCCGGGACCCTGAGCCCCGCCCCCGCCGTCGTCCCGTACTCCAACGCCCTCCCCAGCTCCCTCGCTTTCGCCAGCAGGGCCACGTACCTCTCGTAGCTGACGTCGGCGAAGGGAATCTTGTTCGCCGCCACCACGTGAGCATCTTCTAGGGCTTCTTGGAGCACGGGGTAGGTCTGGGCGGCGGTGACGTCAACCAGCACCCCGGCCCCCGCCCTCCGTAGCCCCTCGACGGGGTCGCTGCAGCGCTCGTGCTCACCTGGGAGCTCCGAGAGTCTCCCCCTCGCCTCCTTGAACAGCGCCACCTCAGTGAGGTCGGCTCCCGTAAATCGGGGCTCCTTGAGGATCGTCCCGCTGGTGTCGGAGATCGCCGCCACCTCGAATCGGGCGTCACCGGCGACCCTCCTCATCAGCTTCCTCCCGATCCTGCCAGCGCCCATCAACGCTATCCTGAGGGGCGCCCCTCCACGAGGCACCCCTACGCCGGGATCGACGTTCAAATCACGTCGCCCCCGAAGAACTCACTGTAGAGTGCAGCCACCGCCAGGGGGATATCCCCATCGTCGACGCTGAACCTGATGATGTTCTCGCCGTAGGGCTGGGTCGCCTGCTCGATGTTCACGTCGTGCCTGGCGACAACCCCCGTCACCCTGCTCAGGAGCCCCCTGACTCCCCGCATCCCGGAGCCCACGATGCTGAAGGTGCCCTTCAGCCCCGCCATCGGGGTGACCTCCATAGCAACGTCCAGGGACCGGAGGGCCCCCAGTCCCCTCTTCAGGTCAGAGCCCGGCATCAGCAGGGAGATCTGGTAACCCGAGATGCTGATGTACCGGACGTCTACTCCCTCCCCGCTCAACGCGTCGAAGACCCTGGCGTAGACCTCCGTCGGCGTCCTCGACTGGGTGGGCAGGAACCTGATGCCGTGGAGTCCTCTCTGGAAGCTGATGGCCTTCGGACCCCCCACGCCCCCGTGGTTCCCGTCTTCGGGGCCGATCACAGTCCCCGCGCCACCTCCGATGGGCCTCACATGGAACCTGATGTCCCCCATGATCAGCGGGTTGAGCACCTTGTAGTGGACCACCTTGATCCTCTCCTCCCGCATCAACTCCGACGCCTCAACGTAGGAGAGGTAGGGCACCACCCGGGGCGCTGGGAATCCGCCGACCCCCTCCGGGTCGACCTCATCGAGGAACCCGGGGTCGACTGTCATCACGCCTTCCTGATCCACGTATTTCACAACCTCCCGCGCCCCCAGGCAGTAGGCGACGCAGACCGCCGTATCATCGGAGCCGCCCCTGCCCAGGATCGATACCCTCCCCGAGCCACTCCTCCCCGAGAAGCCAGCCACGATGGGTACACCACCGTCCTCGTTTAGGGGACCTAGCCTCTCCGAGATCCTCTCCTTTGAGAGTTCTAGGTCGACGAGGGCGTCCCTGCAGTCCTCATCTGTGATGAGGAGATCCTCCCCGCCGAAGGGGCGGCAGGCCACTCCCCTAGACGAGAGGTGCCTCTCAAGGATCCTGCACGAGAAGTTCTCACCCCTGGAGACCGCGAAGGCGTACGCGGAGTCGTTCAGCTCCCCTGACGAGCCCACGTAGGACAGCACGTACTCCAGCTTGTCGAACTCGTCCCTCAGGCCCCCGTTTGGCTCGCAGGAGGTGAGGGCCTCCAGGTGTTCGTCGTACAGCCCCTGTACGAACCCGAGGACGTCGTAACTTTTATCGCGATCGATGGCCTCCACGGCCCCCACGATGCAGTCCGTCACCCCCTTCATCGCCGAGACGACGCAGACGGGCATGATGCCCTCCTCTAGCTCCCCCTCGATGACATCGGCGACCCTCTCGAAGTCGCTCCCGTCCTTCAGGATGGAGCCGCCGAACTTCAGGACCTTGACCTCCACCCTAGCCAGCTCCCCTCACAAGGGCGCCGAGGGCACTCCTGACGCTCTCGACGTCGGCGTCCACGACAACGGGCCGATTCGGGAAACTAGGTGTTACGCCCTCGACGGAGCCAAGGTGGTAGTCGACGGAAGCCCCCGGGTCCTTCAGCAGGTTCCCCGTGAGGACGCAGACCACGTCGTCCCCCGGGTCGATGACCCCCGACTCCACGAGCCTCCTGACCCCCGCCACGGAGGCGGCTGACGCCGGCTCGCATCCGACGCCGCTTCCGTCCACGACGGCCTTGGCGTCCATGATCTCCTGGTCAGAGGCGTGGTCGACGACGCCGTCGGTGAATCTGATGGACCCCAGGGCCTTCCTCCAGCTCACGGGATTCCCGATCTTGATGGCGGACGCCACCGTGTGGGCCACCATTGGGTCGAGCCCCCCGCAGCCCCGCCTCATCCAGAGCCTGTAGAAGGGGTCCGCCCCCTCCGCCTGAACCGAGGCGATTCGGGGCACCACGTCGATGAGCCCCAGCTGCCTCAGCTCCATGAGGGCCTTCCCGAAGGCAGACGTGTTCCCCAGGTTTCCCGCGGGGACCACGATCCAGTCCGGGGGTTCCCACCCCCTCTGCTGGAGGAGCTCGAAGATGATGGCCTTCTGCCCCTCGATCCTCCACGGGTTCACGGAGTTGAGGAGGTAGAGCCCCAGCTCACCCGAGGCCTCCTGGACCACCCTCATGGCGTCGTCGAAGTCGCCCCTGACCTGGAGCACCCGGGCGCTGTAGCTTAGGGCCTGCGCCAGCTTCCCGAAGGCGATCTCCCCCTCAGGGATGAAGACGACGCAGTCGAGGCCCGCCTGAGCGGCGTACGTGGCGAGGGAGGCCGACGTGTTCCCCGTCGAGGCGCACGCTACAACCCGAGCGCCGAGCCTCATCGCCTCGGAGACGCCCACAGTCATCCCCCGGTCCTTGAAGGAGCCGCTGGGGTTCTCCCCCTCGTGCTTCATGGAGAGCCGGCGGACCCCGGCGTACTCGGAGACCGACCTACGCTTGTACAGGTTCGTGTTCCCCTCGGGCCGGGAGACAATGTGGGCCTCCTCCAGCCCCGGGTAGATGAGCTCCCTGAAGCGCCATACGCCGCTCCTATGGAACCCGTCGATCTCCTCGAGCCTGCCATCGAAGACCGAGGCGTACACCTCGGGGAACTGGTGGACAACCTCCAGAAGCTCCCCGCAAACGCACCTGAGCCTCCCCCCAGGGGGGTACTCGCGGCCGCAGACGATGCACTTGAAGACGGAGGTCATAGGACCCTTGCCCCCAGGTCGCTGGGCCTCGTGAGAAGCGTCTCGCTGGCGACCCCCGCCTCAGCGAAGGCCTCAGCCATCGCCCGACCGATCGCGGAGGGCTCCGGCCCCACCGCGAAGAGGGACGGCCCGCCCCCCGCTATGGAGCAGCCGTGGGCCCCCGCGTCGATGGCAGCCTGCTTCACCTTCCAGAAGCCGGGTATCATCCCAGCCCTGTGGGGCTCGATCATCTGGTCGCAGATGCTCCTCCCGAAGAGCACGGGGTCTCCCAGGGCGACTGCCGCCACCATCCGGGAGGCGTTGCCCACGTTGTTGACGGCGGCGTAGAGGCTCACTTTCTCGGGGAGCAGGCTCCTCGCCAGCCGCGTCTTGTTCTCATAGTGGACATCCGGGGTGACGACGATGATGTCGATCTCCGGGGGGTTCATGCGGACCACATCGTAGTCGGGCCCCACAATCGTGAAGCCGCCTAGGAGGGACGCCGAGACGTTGTCGGCGTGAGGGCTCCCTGAGACGGCTCCCTCGCCTACCGCCGCGAGCTCCACGAGCTCCCGACTACACAAATCCCTGCCCAGGAGGCTGCAGACGGCGCGCGCTGTCGCCGCCGCCGACGCCCCTGAGGATCCCAGCCCCCTCCCCGGGGGCACCCCCTTCTCTATAGATATGTGGAAGCCGTGGTCCAAGCCGTCGTCCTCCAGCACATGCTGGAGGACCGCGCCGGCGCTGTTGGACCCGGCCTCGTCTGGAACTGAGTCTGCCCCCACACCGCTGACCTCGATGGTCACCCTCGGCTCGGGCACCGCCTCGACGCGCACAGTATCTCCTAGTCCGTCGAGGGCGATGCCGAAAACGTCGAAACCGGGGCCGAGATTAGCAATGGATGCGGGAGCGAATACATTAATCTGTTTGGTACTCACCTGGCACCTTTAACACCGTAACCGCCATGCCTATGCTGACTGGGCTAATAAAGATTCTGCACCATCAAACACTTAATCCCCCGAGGAACCTCAGTTGTAGGTCCTGTCGATGGCGAGCTCCGCGATGTCCGCGGCGTAGTAGCCTATCTTCTTGACGCCCTCCCTGATGGTCACGATCTGGGAGATGGACGAAAGGTCGTTGTACTTGCCAAAGTAGGGAATGGGAGTGATCTTCCTGTAGAGCTCGTCGATCCTGCCCTGGGTGTCGATGATCTCGTTGGCGTGGGTCAGGTCCTTCATGAGGAACGCCCTCACCGCCATGTCGTAGGTGTTGAAGGCGATCTCCGCCGCCTCCTGAATTATGGCGAGGACGTTCTCCGGCACCGGTATCTCCTTGTCAATGACTGCGATGAGGCTCTCCCCAATCTGAGCGATGTGGAAAGCGATCCGCGCGATCCTGTGGACGAGGGTCTGGAAGTCCAGGCAGTCGAGGGGGTCCAGCCCCAGCTGGTCCGCGAGAGATGGATTGATCGCCGCCAGCCTGATGAGCCTGAGCACGAGGAACATAAGCTGGTCGACGTCGTCCTCTAGGGGACCGATAGCCCTGATAAGGTCCCGGTCCATGCTGCCGAAGGAACCAAGGATGTCCTTACACATGGAGTAGGTGATGATGTGCATCCTCTCGACGCTCGAAACCACCGAGGCCTTGGACTCATCGAGCAATGTGTTTATAGTTATGCTACTCGCCTCGGCCTCCACGATCATCATGTAGAGCCTGCTCGTGATCTTCCTGATGACGACATTCTGGTCGGGGGTGAAGTACCTGTTGGAGGTGAGTTTGATCGTAGAGTAACCGTTGAGGAATCCGGCGACGACCTGTCTCACGATGGATCCCTCTTTCTCCTCGAAACCAACGAGGATGTGGAGCTCCCTCTTATCCAGGAGATCAAGGCCCTCCGGGGATCTGATGAGGAGGGTCTTGTCCCTCTGCACAGTCATGGTGACGGACTCCCCCTTGGAGAGGTTATTCGACTTCAGCCAGTACTTCGGGAGGGTTACTGCCATCGAACTCCCGAGGGACATGATCTTACGGGTTTCCATCTCAACCTGATGAGAGGGGACATAGATATAACTTCCTAAAATAAGTATAAATCAAATTAAATCAGTATATATCCGTATAAATCGAGTTATAGTGATATCAACAATCATAGTGAAATATAGATAAACCTCGAACAAGGACGTCGTCTCAGGGGCACGCGGACCACCTCCGAGGATAAGGTATTGGATACCGACATCTGGCACGGGTGGCCTCACCTGTGGACCGCGTCACCCCACCTTGGATGATCAAAGATGGGAAAATTGGTTATAACCGGTTGGAGCGCAGTCCTGAGATGCAACTCCTGCGGACAAGAGCAGGAGTCCCCCCAGTACGGGAAATGGGAGATCGACTCAGCCACCGTCACACGCTGTGAAGGATGCGGCAAGGTCACCGCCCACACCATCATAAGCAAGATAGCTGAGACCTCGGACTACGCCGATTTCCTCAAAGAAGGTAAGGCGACGCCCCCCCTCGACGGTTAGGCAACGGGGGGCCCTAGAACAGGAGATGGCCTTATGGTAGATATCCGCCCTCGCAGCCTCCACATCGCCGCAGCCCAGATCGGCCCCATCTACGAGAACGAGCCCCGGGATGAGACCGTCGAGCGCCTCATAACCCTCTTGGAGGAGGCGGCCAGGAGAAAGGTGGACCTCGTCTGCTACCCGGAGTGCGCCCTCACCACGTTCTTCCCCCGACTCATCCTCGACGAGGAGAGGCTCCTCGGATACTTCGAGAAGTGCATGCCCAACCCAACCGTGCAGCCCCTCTTCGACAGGGCCAGAGAGCTCCAGATCGGCTTCGCCCTCGGCTACGCCGAGCTGGACGACGACAGGCGTTACAACACCTCGATTCTCGTTGGGAAGGACGGCGAGATCATCGGGAAGTACAGAAAGTCCCACATCCCTGGCACCTACGAGCCTGTGCCCGGGCAGAGCCACCAGCACCTTGAGAGGCGCTACTTCCTGGAGGGGGACACAGGCTTTAGGGTCTGGGACGCCTTCAACGGTAAGCTGGGCATGGCCATCTGCAACGACAGGAGGTGGCCAGAGACCTGGAGATGCCTCGGGATCCAGGGCGTAGAGCTCGTCATAGTGGGCTGGAACACTCCTTCGACCCACTATAGGAACGCCCGCTCCTACAGCAGGCTCGCAGAGTTCCACAACAGGCTCTCCCTCCAGGCGGGATGCTACCAGAACGGTACCTGGGCCGTAGGCATCGCCCACTGCGGCGAGGAGGAGCCAGGATACGTCCTCATGGGCCAGAGCATGATCGTCTCCCCCCTGGGCGAGATCATAGCCATGTCCTACACCCTCAGAGACGACCTCGTGGACGCCGTCATCGACCTCGACGCCGGACGAGAGATAAAGGAGGGAGTCTTCAACTTCGATCTCTACAGGAGACCTGAACTCTACACGTCGATAACCAGCCAGGCCCCCCACAAGGTCGCCGGCGGTAAACCGGATGCCTACACACCCACGCATGTCCACTCAAAATAGGCTGCGATGAAACGTGTCCTGGCTCTAGACCAGGATATTCAGATAGATGGGGTTCGCTGTACCGCAGTTGGGGCAGAGCTGGTCGTCGTACCTGAGGGCCTGACCGCACTGGCAGCGCGTCCACACCAGTACGCCGCAGTTGGGACAGTACCTCTCCCCCGTCTTTGGACTGGGACCGGCGTTCAGGACCTCCCTGATGTGCCCACCGCAGTTGGGGCAGACTCCCTCCTTGATGATGCTCTCCATAATTGATACACTCGGGCTTGTTTTCTTAAAGGTTACCATTCAACAGAAACTTAAAAAGGAGAAAAGCCCGGGCAAGCCAAGATTTTTTACCCTACAAGAAAACATTTCAACCGTTCTGGAGGGCTCGGGTTGGTTGATGTGATCTGGCATGGACACTGCTGCTTCGAGGTGAAAGGGGAGGAGATCACTATTATCACGGATCCCCACGACGGCGAGAGCCTTGGCCTACCCGTCCCTGTCGCGGAGCCGGACGCCGTCCTCATCTCCCACCACCACGACGATCACGCCAACGGCAGGAAGCTCTTCGAGGAGCCGGGCGTAAGGGTGCTCGACTCCCCCTGTCACGAGAGCGTGAGGGGCGCTGACATCACGGGCGTGAAGGCCTATCACGATCCCGAGAAGGGTGAACGGCTCGGCCCCAACGTCTTCTTCGCCTTCCAGGTAGACGGCATCAGGTTCAGCCACACCGGCGATCTGGGGCACACCCTAGATCATGAGCGGCTCGCTGAGATTGGGGGCGTGGACATCCTGTTCTCAGGGATAGGCGCCAGCTCCCAGCCAAACATTGAGCTCCTGAGGCCCAGGGTGGTCATCCCCATGCATTACCACGTGGAGGGGATCATCTTCCCCTGGTTCAGGATGCCCGACGTGGACGACTACGTCAGGGGCAGACCCCACCTGAAGCTGGAGGGCAACGCCCGGACCTACTCGAAGGAGGGCCTCCCCGGGCAGCTGGAATACCATGTGTTTAAGCTGATGTAGGGGCTCCGCTGTCCGAGGGTCGT
>DATLAV010000074.1:0-11465 GCA_035527235.1 Patescibacteria group bacterium
CACCGACAGGGTCCTCAAAGTGAAGCTCAGGAGGCTTTTCAGCTGGATACTGCTCAAGGGGGAGCCAAGGTCCACCGAGAGGCAGAGGGAGGAGAGGCGGAGCAGGAGGAGCCCCTCCGCCATGGCCCTCATATTCCTGATAATAATGTCCACGGTGATCGTACTCGTCACGGCGGCGGCCTTCTCGATGCCGGCCTGCGTTAACCCCACCACCTCACTGAGCCTGGAGTACGTGGAGCCCGCAGTTGACGTGAATGGGTTCATGACCAACAGAATACTAACCCACCCCGACTACACGAGCCTCGGGACGATCCACACCGACTCCTCCAGCCTCCACACCTCCAAGTGGGTCACGACCTGGCACTTCTACCTCCATATACCTCTCGAGCAGGCCTACGATATGAACGGGAACATCAACGTCTGCCTCTACCTCTACGCTAGCTCCGAGGAGGACGTCGATGTCAGGATAAAGATAGTCGACGTGACCGAGGACAACAAAACCGAGGTCAAGGTAAACAAGATTTTCAAGGACGTCGAGCTCCCCGACAGCTCCCAATCGACCTCTATGAACTTCACGATTGAGGCGAAGAAGAAGACCTTCGACACGAACCACAGTATCATGCTGGAGATCGACCTGAGGAAGAAAGGGGACGGGCTCATCTGCTACCTCGACTACGACTCCAGCACCAAGAACTCGCGGGTAGAGTTCCCGGGGATGATGATGCCCGAGTCTCTGCTGCCCATCATCCTCGTGGCTCCCGCCATCCCCTTGGTGGTTCTCAAGCTCAGGAAGAGAAGGGAGGTTAGTGAATGAGCGGCCCGACGACGGGGAGCCCCGAGTCGAGGGTCTACCAGAAGATCCTCGTCGTGGCCGCGGCGATGTTCATCATTCTCCCCTTCGTGACGACCTTCAACGAGTTCCTCACCAAGGTGTTGGAGGGCCTCAACTTTGTCGTTTACATCCAAGGTATCATGGCCCCCTTCATCGTGAGGGTCGTCGCCTCCCTCCTCAAGCTGCTGGGCCTCTCAGTGGCCATCGATGGCTCCTATCTGTTCATCACGGACGGTTGGATACCCCTCAGGATCTACATCAACTGGAACTGCATCGGGTGGCAGAGCCTCATACTGCTGACGTTCACCTTCGTGACGGGGCTCCAAGGGCCTTACACCCTCCGGAGCAAGCTGATGGCGGTCGCCTTCGGCCTCGAGGGGACCTTCCTCATGAACATCGTCCGTATCCTGGTGCCCACGCTGCTGGCCTTCCTCTGGGGCTATGTCCCCGCAATCATCTTCCACGACTACTTCGGCACCGTATTCACGCTCCTCTGGATGGGATTCTTTTGGAACTACGCCTTTGGCAACATCCTCGTGAGGAGGGATGACACACCAGAGACCGACGAGGACCCCAGCCTGAAGAAATCCATCAGGGATTACATCAACGACCTGAAGGGGAGGAGGCCATAGATGGGGAGGTACTACTCCCGGCAGGGAGGAAACATCTATATCTACGTCACCCGGCGCGACACGCTGCTGGACCTCAACATCTTCCCCGACGAGCTGAACCTCTTCGGCTCGGAATCGGCGTGGCGGATAAAGGAGCGCATGGCGATAGTCAACGACGCTGAGGAGCCCGACCTCGATAAGGCAGAGGTGATCCTGAGCCTGAACAGCTACCGGAGATGGGATCACCCAGATGAGGTCTTGGAGCTGTTCTACGCGTTGGGGGACGAGTCGATGCTCGCGGAGCCCGAGGAGGCCCCCTCCGCACAGGTCGAGGAGCCTGACAAGGAGGTGATAATCCCGGAGGCTCTAGCGCCGACGATGGGACCCGTCTTACCCACGGTTCAGCCCGTTTATAGGGCTACAGAGCCGCCAGAGGATGGGGTGATAATCCCTCCGCTCCCCATCGATCTGCAGGAGGAGGTACGGCCTCCGATAGATGAGAGGCCAGCCGTGGAGCCTGAGACCACCCTGGCTGAAAGGCTCCAGCCACCTGCAATTGAGGAACCCGCCGAACCCGCTCGCTCCCGCATCTTTGTTCCTGCTCCCGACTTAGAAGTAACAGTGTCCGCGACAGGTACCAGAGTGATCTCCCAGATGATGATCGATGAGCTCCGGGCGTTCTACCTGGACTTCCAATATGATGCAGGAGCGGGCGACCTGGCACGGAGCTTCGCCACCCAATTCGAGATCATCAAGGCGCACTGGGAGGAGATCGACCCCATCATAGAGCTGATCGCCCAATCCCCCCACTACAGGCAGGGGCGGAGGAGGGTGCGGAGGACCATTGAGTCCGTCGAGGGTATTGACCCCAATCGGCTGAACGCCATCATTGACGAGCTAGGGGGCTTGAAGAGGCTTAAGGATTGGGATCCGGAGTCACTGATGAAGGCGCTCAAGGGGCTGCCCCTCAGGGTCGTCGTCGAGGAGGAGTATATCGACCGCGACGTCTACGAGAACAGGCTGCTGAAGGCTCACCTAGGCGATGTCGTCTCTGACCTGAACGGGCTGAAGGCCTCAATGGCTGAGGTCGACGGCTACCTGAGGAGGAAGATCAAGAGGGTCGACGGCTCCGATACCATCGAGGCCGCCAGGGCCCTCGTCGAGAACCACGATGTGCTCGAGGCGATCACGAGGCTTGAGGGCGAGATTGCGGCGAGATGGGGGGAATATGCCGGGTCGTTCCTGGATGACGTCTCGTCGACGCGCGAGGCGTTCGACGTCACGCCTGCGCTCAGCACCCGTCCACATTACAGCCGCTTCCTCGAGGCCTACAGGAGCTACATAGAGCATAGGCCCAGGCTGTCGCCCGTCTTCGATGATGCTCCCGGGATCGACCTGGAGGGTCAGGACCTCTACGAGCGTTGGTGTATAGTGAAGATAGTCAAGAGCCTGATGAGGCTTGGATTCAGCATCGAGGACCCGCCGTTCACGGTGGAAGGCGGCAAGATAGCGTTTGAGGGATCCACGCAGCTCTCGGGTGACGGGAAGACGATCAATCTCCACCATCGAAAGATCTACGGCACCGAACCTCCCATCGGTTCATACTCGATACCCCGAACCCCTACCATCTCCCTCGAGGTTCACACGGGATCCGAGCTGCCCAAGATCACCCTGTTTGAGCCTGTCTTCGACGAGGGCTACACAGCTCGGAAGTTCAGCGCATTGGACCTGGATAGACTGCACGTGCTTCACGACTCCATCGTGGACCTTAGGGACGATGAACGAGCGAAGCTGGTGAAGGCCGCGTGCGTCCTTCATCCCTCCGATGCCTTCAGCATAAGCTACAGGGATCTGACGGTCCTTCCTGTAAGGCCCGGTGTGGAGTCGGATGAGATCCGGGGGTTTTTAGAGAGATATGTCTAGGACTCTTTCCTGCCGAAGCTGAGGACGAGGTCGACGAGCTGCTTCTGGTCCACTTCCGCCCTGCTCCTCCAGTCGATGTAGAGAGTGCCCCTCTCGTCCTCCCCGAGGTAGCCCTGAGCGATGTACTTGTCGGTGTTCATCTTGGCTCGCCAGCCGGGGAGCTTCTCGGCGAGGGTCTTCTCGACGTCTACTCTGGGCGCCTTCCCCCGCTTCGAGATGAGATAGGCGATCGTCACGGCGAGGCCGGCGATGTCGTCTATCCTCCAGCCTATCGTCTTAGCGGTCTTCTGGTCGATTGTTCCTCTCAGTGTGATGTAGAACCTGGCGTCGGATAGCTGGGCCCGTGTGGGTTCAGTGTCGATATCGGGTTCTTCGAGGACCCGTGTCACTCGGAGGTCCAGGGTCTTGAGCTGCCGGTCTAGGACGTCGAGAACGTCCAGCCAGTCATTGCCCAGCTCCTGCCGGAGCTCCCATCCTCTGATCCCGGGCAGCCTGTGGTGCCTGAAGAAGAGGAGGTGAACCACCTCCTTGATCTTCCTCGAGTACGCCTTATCGCTCACGCTCGTTCTTCTCGTCCTTCTCGCCATCTCATCCACTCCTCCTTGTCAACCATGACCGGCAGCGACACCTTCGCCTCCTCGGGGTCGGGGTGCTGCTCCTCCAGGGGCGTGAGGTAGACGTTCTCGCCGAACCGGTCCATCTCAACTATCGCGTACCCGTAGCTCACGAGGAAGCTCGTGATGTACGCCCTACCAACGCTCCCCTCATACGTCTCATCCCCCACCCAGTCCCAGTAGGGTATCCTGCCCTCCTCGCCGACTCTCTTCTTCATCTCTCGCCAGTATCCCTCCAGGATGTCGGAGAAGCCCTCCTCCGATATCAGGCCCAGGTCCTGGGCGTCCGTCCAGGTGGCGTAGCCGGCGGCGACGGGGGTGACCTGCTCCTCGTTGAACCTGTCGTCCATGGGTAGAAGGTCGCCCCAGTAGCCGAGTGAGTTGGCGAGGGTCTGGGCGGAGATCTGCTCCAACTCGACGACGGGGTGCCACGACTTCAGGAAGGCGTTGGCTATGGCGCCTACGTCCATCCTCATGAGTTGCTGGCTTAGCATGAACGGGTCCTTGTACAGCGTGGTGGACTGGTGCTGGATCCACTCGTTCTGCCTCTCCAAGACCAGCGAGAGCTCCTTTAGGGCGGCTGCGTCGAGGCAAAATTCCTTGAGTGATGTAACCTCCGGGTAGTACTTCCTGATGATCGAGAGGACGTAGTCCGTGTCGATGGCGAAAGGGTCCAGGACGCCCTCGGAGACCGCCTTGCAGAGGTCGATGACGCTCTCCAGTCGGTCCCTCGCTTCCTTACTTGCCACCTTCCTCGACCGTCCTAATAGCTGAGACGCCCTCTGTCTTGTGAACCATGACGATGTGGATGTCCTCGCCTTTGAAGGTGACCTGGCTTGGAGTGATGGCCATGTACTGGTCCGGTGAGCCCTCGAGGGTCTTGACGATGAACTCCGAGACGATCTCCTTGTTCTTGGGGTCCATGTGGAGGTCGAACTCGTCGATGGCCCTGAAGGGTGATAGGACGTTCTGCTGAAGAGACAGAAGGAACGCCATCACCGATGTGCTCTTCTCCCCGCCACTGTGGGTGTACGGGTCCAGCCTGCTCGGCTGGGCGCCCTTGAAGCCCACCCAGATCTCGAGGCCCGCCTCCTCTATGTCGTGGGTGTTGATGAGCCTGACTTCCCCCGTCGCCTGGAGCATCGAGAGGAGGCTCTGGTATCGGCTGTTCACCTCCTCGAGGAGGTTGGTCATCACCACAGCCCACTTCTTCGTCCTCTCCTCGATCTCCTCCATGACCTTGCGGCGGCTCTCCTTCACCTGCTCCACCTTTTCCTGGAGTTCCTTGAAGGTCGAGGCGTAGGACTCGTACATCGTCTCCGCCTCCTCCGAGACGTCCGAGAGGCCAAGGATGATACCGCTGACCTTCCTAATCTCACCCAGAATGTCGTCTGACGACCTGCCCGTGTCCACCCGGGAGCCCCTGATGAGGGCCTCGGCCTCGGCGTCGTTAAGCTCCCTGCGCATCCTGTCGATGTCGCCCTTGAGCTCTTCTATCCGGCGCTTGAGCCGTCCCCTGCGATCCGATAGGAGCGCGAGGCTGATGCGTGCCTCGATGTACTTGTCGTTGGAGTCATCGAGTCGGGCGTTCATGAGGTTCATGTCCTCGATGACATCCTTAACCTTGGAGTCCGCCTCCCCGAGCTTCTTAGTCAGGTCCTTGATCGTTGAATCGATTCCTACCCCCTGCTTGCTGAGCTCGGTGCTCCAGGTGTCGTAGACCTCGGCCTGTGACTCTTCCATCTCGCTGAACATGTTGAAGTAGTCGTCGAGGGTGGTCGGACCGGACTTCAGCCTCTCCTTCAACGTGGTGGTGACGTCCTCGAACTTCCTGCGGCTGTCAGAGGAGACCCTCATCATTCCCTCCAGCTGCACGAGCCGATCCTTCTCACTTCCGATGGTGAACTCGCAGATCCCTATAGTCCTCTCCAGATCGACCCTCTGCTCGACGAGGTCGCCCCATTTGTTCTGGAGACCCTTCAATTCGTTCTGGGTGTCTATGACCTCTTTACCCATCTTCTCCATCTCGGCCTCAGCCTCGTAGAGATCCGAATCGGCTCGATCAAGTTCCTGCTCAAGCCTACTGAGACCTGACTCCAAGAATGCGACCCTGCTCCATGCCATCTCCCTCTGAAGGAAGATGAGTCGCGTCTGGTGCTGTCTCTTCTCCCGGAGCCTCTCGTTCTGCTCCCTCCAGTAGCCGAGGGTCTCCCTCGCCCTGTCCAAGAACTCGTTGAGGCTCTGCTCCTCGCTGAGGATCCCGCTGAGCTTCCTCTTAGCCTCGACGACGTCGGTCCTGTAGGTCTCGAATCCGACGGAGGTCTCAAGGTTTAGCAGCTTGTCCTGGGGGGAGAGGGCTGCGAAGCGGGAGGGCATGTTCTGGTGCATGACTATGAGCATGTTGGTCGGGTCGAAGCCCAGTTGCCTCAGGATGTCCATAACCTCGTACTTCTGGGCGCTCTTCTGGTTGATCTCGAAGCCGTAGTTACCGTTCCGCCTCAGGTTCCTAGTCAATGTGATGACGTCGCTGTCGAAGCGCGGAATAGGTCGCCTCTCGTTATCTTTGACGGAGTTATCGAGCATGAGGGTTATCCGGGCCCGGTCATGGCCCCATCTGATGAGGTCGCTCAGCTTCTTGGACCTCTCAGTATAGGTGTCACCGAGGGCGACGCAGATTCCGACAAGGAAAGCGGACTTGCCTGAACCGTTGGGTCCGACTACAACGTTGACGCCGGACTTAAGGGGGACTCTGGCGTACTCGTACGACATGAAGTTCTCGAGTATCACTTCACGAATCAGCATCTGACTTCCTCGAACTCACTACCTTTACTAAGGGTCATTCTTAAACCTGTCTCGCTCAGAGAGAGGGTTCTGACATCAGAAGTGAGGGCACTCCATTTATAGGGTTAATGGTGTGGGCGCGTGCGAAACCTTTTCCAGTTGGGCAGAGAAGGTAAGAGAGATCTACATGGTTGAACTTACGAGTCAGCAGGAAGAGAGGGCGATGAGGCTCCACAAGGAGGCCATCGTCATCGATACACACTGCGACACTCTCATGAGCTACCTACCCCAAAGGGGACGGCCCACGAGGAAGCTCAGCGAGCGTTCGGACCAGGGACACATAGACCTCCCACGCATGATCGAGGGAGGGCTCACCTGCCAAACGTTCGCATGTTACACCGGTAACAAGGCTATAGTGCCCGACGCCACGCTGAGAGCTATACAGATGATCGACGTCTTCTACGAGAGCATCGAAGCGGACGACGGGATCGTCGTCGTGAAGTCACCGGAGGAAATTGTGGCGGCGAAGAAGGCCGGTAAGTCGGCGGGCCTCCTCTCTATAGAGGGGGCCGAGCCCCTTATGGGGGACATCGGTCTCCTGAGGGTCTTCTACAGGCTGGGCGTAAGGATGCTCAGCTTCGCCTGGAACTATCGTACGCCCTTCGCGGACGGCCTCAACGCCAAGAGAGCGGATGGCAAACTGCCCGAACTAGGTGTCAAGGCTCTGGAGGAGATGGAGAGGCTCGGTATGTTGTTCGACGTCTCACACCTCTGCGACAGCAACTTCTGGGACGTCTGCGACGTCAAGAAGGGGGCATTCATAGCCTCCCACTCCAACTGCAGAGCCCTCGCAGACATTTCAAGGAACCTGACAGACGACATGATTAAGGCCCTCGCAGATCACGGCGGCGTCATGGGCCTCAACTTCGGCGCGAGCTTCGTACACACGGAAAACGCGACGGTGGAGACACTCGTCGACCACGTAGACCGCGTGGTGAAACTCATTGGACCCGACCATGTCGGGCTGGGCACGGACTTCGACGGGATCGGCGCCACTCCGGTTGGGCTGGAGGACGTGTCGAAGATACCGAACTTCACTAGGGAGCTTGTGAAGCGGGGCTACTCGGACGAGGACACCCTCAAGTTCTTGGGCGGGAACCACTTGAGGGTCTTCAAAGAGGTCATGGGCTGAGAGACGCCCTTATCTCCCTCCTTTCTGGATTTTATTTCTTTTTCTCTTTTATGACAATAAATTTCGCTTCAGTTCTTTGGCTCCATAATCACTTTAAACGTCGTTCAGCGCCTTCTTGATTGGGAAAATTCATTGACCATCTGCGTCGAAGACGTCATGGTAAGGGAAGTCGTCACTATCGATGAGAACCAGTCGGCGAAGAACGCTGCAAGGCTCATGACGAAGTTCGGTATAAGTGGTCTCATAGTCCTCTCCAAGGGGAACCTCGTCGGTATAGTGACCCAGAGGGACATCATAACCCGGGTCGTCTCCAGCGGGAATAGCCCCGACGACGTGAAGGTCAAGAACATCATGACAGAGCCTGTCATCGCCGTCAACTCCTTCATGCCCCTCGAGCAGGCGGTCAGGATCATGTTCCAAGAGAAGATCAAGAAGCTCCCCGTCGTCGACAGGCGGGAGTCCAAGCTCAAGCTCGTGGGCATCCTCTCCCTCACGGACGTCGCCCGCCTCCAACCCACCCTCCTCGAAGGCCTCAGGACTCTCGGAGAGATGAGCGAATTGGAACTCGAGATGGAGACATCCTTCTACGTTCGATGACACGTGAACCCGCCACGTCCCGAAGGGCATCCACCTCAAGAATATCCTTAAATGGCATCTGATCCTAGCCCTATAGGACCAAAGATGCCCACGGCCGGTAAAGTCTTCGTCTCCACAGAGCACCTGCCTCTCCAGGACATCCCCGTGACCTTAGAAGGCTACCGAGTGGAGGAGACGTACGAGGAGGGCGACGTCGAGCTGGAGCTGATCACCGAGGTGGCCAACATCTCCATCGAGGAGGACATTCTGACGGGGCTCTACTCCTACGACTACGTTGTCCACAACTACCACAGGGGGAAGGTGCTTCCCTCCCCCGCCACCAAGGAGGTCCTCTTCTCCTTCTGCGAGTTGGACGGCAGAATATATCTCACGGTCGTCGAGAAGAAGGCGATAGCGAACAGGGTGGCCAACCGCCTCAGCGAGATCACCTTCGGCCAGATGGGCGTCATAGTGGAGGCCCGGATACTGCCCGAGACCCTGAAGGAGTTCCACCTCGCCAATTCCGAGAGCACCAAGGTGATCTTCTTCGAGAACATGGACATACCCAACATCAACAAGCTGAGCCTCTACGGGCCGGACATCGTGAACACGAGCCTGTTCAGCGAGTACACCGCTCGGGGCGATCCCTGGTATGTTTTGACGAAATCGAAGAAGCACGGCCACACGGTGGGCCTGGTTAGGGACGGCTCGGTCACACTTTTCAACAGCGTGGATCAGGGACAGTACCTCCAGTACGTGAAGGAGGACATCCTGCCCATGACCCAGCCCCCGAGAACGAGGGAGTAGTGAGCATGGCCAAGAAGATCGACCGGGAGCTGGACTGCCTCGGCCTCTACTGCCCCGAGCCCGTCTTCAGAACCCGCCTCGCGCTCGACGAGATCGAAGTGGGCCAGACCCTCATGGTGACAGCCGACGACCCAGCCGCTGAGGAGGACCTGAAGAGACTGGTGAGCAGGTTGGGACACGAGCTCGTCAGCCTTGAGTCGGACGACGATCAGGTCATCGTCGTGATAAGAAAGCTTAAGGCGTGACACCCGGGGAAGCTCGACTTCTCAGCCACTTCTAATGAGCTTCAGCTCGCTCAGGAGCGTTGCGTATTCCTGATCGGTTATCGTGGCCGGATCCACGGGGATAATGAGGATCGACTTTTCGCGATAGAATATCTGCTTGACGCCATGTATGAATTTGGAGACCTCATCGAATCTGTGGACCGGGAAAGCGTTCAATCCATCTATCAAGATAACGGAGCCGTTGTGCTCGGGGAGGTACGAGGTCAGAGACTCGGTCAGCTCCCCCAGGTCACTCACGCTCTCGTAATCATCCACGGGGGACGAAATTAGCACTATCACGTTCATGGGATCGAAGCCATAATCGGAGACCAGGTTGAATGGATCGTCCCCGGTGTATATGGTACCCTCAACGCCGTGCAGGAGCAGGTTTCCGAACAACCTCAGGGCGGAGTCGCGGGAGTTATGGATATAGCTCTCGCCCTGCTCAACCCGGTTGAGCTTGAACGCTCTGTCCCGCTTCAACCCGCCATTCGAGTCTTCGGTCACCTCCCTGAGGATCATCTGCACCCCCAGGGGTTTTCCGTCCCGCCTGATGAGGGCAGATGAGGCCTCCACCAGCATCGGGGAGCCGTCCCCCCTGCCTATCCTGAACCGGGGCAGGATTGCCTTACCCTCCTGGAGGGCGCCCTGGAGTGTCATCAGGAGCAGCGTGCTCTGATAGGGCTCGATGAAGGAGACAAAGGTTCTTCCCCTAACCTCCTCGAGGGTCAAGCCCATCTTCTCCAGGAAGCTCCCGTTGGCGAACATGATGGTCCAGTCGAGGCCCAGGGCCAGTATGCCGTCAGAGCTGCTCTCCACGAGGGTTCGGTAGCGGTCCTCGGACTCGACGAGCCTCCTCTGCAGGTTCTTGACCCTCATCACCCTCTCGATACGATCGATGAGGGCGCCAGGATCGACCGGTTTCAGTATGAACGCGTCTGCTCCCTGGTTGAGGGACTCTACTGCGTCCTCCAGGGTCGCGGCACCGGAGAGCATGAGGGTACAGATATCGAGACCCTCGGCCTTGACGGTCTTCAGGACCTCGATGCCACTGATGTCGGGCAGACGTACGTCGATGATCAATGCGTCGAATGGATTCCCTTTGAGAGCGTCGAGACTATCTCGTCCGCTTGTACAGGTTGATACTTGGTATCCGTTCTCCTTCAGTATCAGTGACAGGGAATCGGTGAGTTGCTCGTCGTCCTCGATCAATAGCAGCTTGGTTCGACTTGTCCTCTCTGACATTTCTTTACTTCATGTTATTACCTCTACTCTAATAAGATTATAGAGCATCATAGGTATGATTACCAATTATAGTATATGCCATGAAGCGTATTTTATGCTGTGCAGTTTAATTTTACACTTAATAAATTTAAATGATTAGTTGTTTTGTCTCCATCGCACCTTTTTATTAAATATTTATATTTACTAACGTTCAGAGATTTCATCATGTCATCCTTCGAGGTCCCTTATCACGTCCGCCGGAAGCTCAATCAGAAGGAGGTTAACATCATCGAGAGTTCAGAGTTCAAGCTGCGTTGCAGGAGCTGTGGCGCGACATGGGAACCTCAGATTGAGGGCAGGATGAGGCTTCCGAAGAACTACTGGAGGTGCCCCAAGGGATGCAACGAAGACTTGGGGGAGATGGACGACGAGAGGCGGCTGCGGGTGCTCCTCGTGGATGACGACGTGAACCTGAACAAGAGCCTAGCGGCGATAATACGGAAGGCAGGCTACGAAGTTGTCAACGTCTATAACGGGAAGGACATGATGGAAAAGCTCGATGAACAGAGGTTCGACGCCGTGATTATGGATGTCTTCCTTCCGGACATCAACGGGGTCGAGTTGCTGAAGCGGGTCAACGAG